>JAAUTF010000574.1 GCA_012031775.1 Candidatus Altimarinota bacterium
TGACGGCCGCCAGGCCGCTGCCCTCGCTCGTGAAGGTGCCGTGAGCGGTATTGAGACCAGAGCGCTGGCCTATGCCACGCGGCGTTTGACAGAGGAAGAGACGGGCGGTACGCAGTAGGGATGCAGGTCAGCAAGGAGTTCGTATGGAGTCGAATGAAGAATTACGCGCGCTGTTTGCCGACGATCAGGGCGACCACCACGGCGAGACGCACCCGCAGATCGTCGCACGTGATGCCGCACGCCGCCAACGCGTGAGCGAGTTGATGGATGTCGGCGCGCTGCGCACCGGCGAGGATTTTCTGCACGCAGCCTTCATTTTTCAGCACGGCTCGGCGCTCGAAGACTACTGGCAGGCCCACGAGTTGGCGCTGCAGGCGGTCGATCTGGGCCATCCGCATCCGGCGCGCTGGCTGGCTGCGGCTGCCTACGACCGCTGGCTGATGCACCAGGGGTTACCGCAGAAGTTCGGCACGCAGTACCTCATGCGCGCCGGGCGCTGGTCACTTTATGAGGTCGATCCGCTTACCAGCGACGAGGAGCGTGGGCGTTGGAATGTGCCGTCCCTTGCTGTCGCAGTTCAGCGCGCCGATGAGATGAACCGCAGCGAGCAGGGGTCACGGCATGTTCATCCGGCCCAGCGCCGCCTGGCGAGCGCCACAGTTGCTGAGCTGACGGTCGAGGTGCTGGAGATCGAGCCCGGCGAGGCCTTTTCGATGCCGGAGGCGATGCCACAACCAGAGCCCTGGCCAGGCGATGGTAGCGCACCGCTGCCCGGCTATCTGCCCGCTGGGCTGCGAGCAGCGCTGCTCGGCGACGGTGGTTACTGCGCGGTTGATGCAGCGGGCCAGATCGTTGTCACCTGGTTTGCGCTGGGCTTGCCGCTCGACGAGCCGATGTACCTGGCCTGGAACCGCGTCGATGGTGACCCGCCGCAGCTCAAGATTATCGATCTTGGGCCACGCGAAGCGATCTGGGTCTCGGCGACCTGGAGCGCCGTCAATGCTGAGCGCCCACCGGTGCTGATCGTGCGTGCCGGCCCCGAGACTTGCTGGCTTATTGGTGGCCAACTCCCTAGCAACGAACTGGCACAGATCGCTTCGAGCTTGCCCTTGTTGCCGTGAGTGCGCGCAGTTAAAGCAGTATAATGAGGGTAGGCGTTTTAATAACCGTGTGCTGCGGGTTCGTCTCTGAACACTGTTTCCTAAGGAGGTTGGTATGGCACCACAGCAGTTGCGTATCGCCGAACTTGATGAGGCGCGCCTGGCGCGTATTCGCGCACTGGAGGATCGTCTGGGCTCGATCGTTGTCGCCTATGAGTCGCGGCCAACCTATGCCGAGCTTTTGCCCGATCAGCTTGCGGCGCTGCAAGATCTCGAGCGCGAGCTGGGTGTCGTACTAGTCGCCTATACGCCGAAAGCTACCGCCGTCGGTGTGTAATACGAAGCAGGTGTACCGATGAAGCTCGCTTTGACAGCGCATTGGTACACCGCTCAAGTTGCTGGTAACACCACGATGTGCTGCGGATCGAGCTGCAGGTTAACTGTTGCACCGAGCGCTCCGGGGTCGTAGTCGAACTCGAAAACGAGCTTTGTGCCGCCGATAGCTAGTTCTGTCTGGTAAAAGCGCCCGCGAAACTGTTTTGCGTTGATCGTCGCCAGCATGCCACGCGCGCCCGCTCCTCCCTCAGGCAGTAAGAGTGCCGCCTCTGGGTAGATTAAGACACTCACTGCGCTCTGTGGTCTGCATTCTGTGCTCTGTGCTCTTGCACGATCGTAATGCACCACCCGATCGCCGTTTGCACTGTACCAACCTCTTGCAGTTCTCCATCAAGCACATTCTTAAGCCCTTGAAAGCGTGCCACCCAGGCGCTCACCGGGCGGCGATAGACTTCCTCCGGACACGCGTACTGAATTAACTCGCCGGCGTTGAGCAGCGCGACGCGATCGGCGAGCGCAAAGGCCTCTTCCTGATCGTGTGTCACATAGAGCGTAGTTACCCCAACACGCTGTAGAATAGGCACCAGCTCATCCTGTAGGCGTTTGCGCAGCGATCGGTCAAGCGCTGCCAGAGGCTCATCGAGCATTAAGAGGCGCGGTGCTGGCGCAAGCGTGCGGGCCAGCGCCACACGCTGCCGCTCACCGCCCGAAAGTTGGTAGACACGACGTGTACGATACGTGCTCAGGCCCACGAGTGCGAGCATTTCGTTTACGCGGGCGTTGCGATCAGCGGGCGACATAGTGTGCGTTTGCAAACCGTAAGCGATATTGTCGGCTACATTTAAATGTGGAAAGAGCGCATACTCTTGAAACATCATCCCAAAACCGCGTTGATGAGCAGGTACGGTGTCGATCGGCTCGCCAGCAAAGCGTACGCTGCCGCTGTCGGCGCGCTCTAGCCCTGCTACAATGCGCAGCAGCGTGGTTTTGCCGCATCCCGATGGCCCTAGCAGCGCCACTGTCTCCCCCGCATCTACGGCGAAACTTATGTCGTGCAGCACAGGTGCTGAGTCGTACGATTTTCGAATAGCGGCCAGGCTAAGCATACATCCCTTCGTGTAACAAAGCAGAAGTCGGGGTCAGGGTGTAGCCGGGTAATCGCGGGCAAACGGCCTCACACCATGGCAGATCGAGCTACTGACTCCTGACTTCCGACTCCTGGCTTCTAAACCGTCGATACGCTTCAAGCGCCGCCTGCTGCCCGCTCCATTTCAACGGTTCGAGCGCTGCGAGTGGCACAACACGCGTGTTGCGGCCTTCATCGCTGCCTACCAGTTCCCCGCCGATGGCTCGCGCGAAACCGAGCACCAGATAGAAGAGGCGCGGATCGCTATACGACGGGCTGTGTACATAGGAGAGAAAGCGCGGTGTGGCCAGTACCAGGCCGGTCTCTTCCTCGCCCTCGCGCAACGCTGCGTCAGCCGGATCTTCGCCGTACTCGGCGTGGCCGATCGGCAGGTGCCAGATACCGCGGTCGGGCTCGATGTCGCGTTGGACAAGGACAATACCACCTTGATACTCGATAATCACAGTAGCCGCCAGGTTAGGCAGCGGAAAATGCACCCAGCTGCAAGCTGGGCAGCGCTGACGCTCCATGCCGAACAGCGGCGTGCGTAATAGGGGTGTGGCACAGCGCGGGCAGAAACGAAAGTGGTAGCGCTCGGGGAAGGCGTCGATCGTTGGTAATGTCATTGTCTTAAAGGGGTTATGGGCTTGGCTGCGGTTAGCCCGTCACACATCGATAAAGAGCGCTGAACGTAGCTCTTCCACGTCGCTGACGATGTGCATTGGTTGGGCGGCTTGCAACTCAGCTAGCTCACCGTAGCCCCATCGCACTGCAACGCACGGGATGCCGTGCGCACGTGCGCCGTCGATATCGAAGCGCCGATCGCCCACCATCACGCAGTGTGCGCGCTCGTCTACGGTAAAACGTGGCAGCAGTTCGGCGATCACAGCGGCCTTGTCGTGCAGACGCCCATCCACCGTGGTGCCGGCCAGGGCGCTAACATAGCGCGCAAGGTTGAAGTGCGCCAGCACACTCTCGGCGGCTGTGTTCAGTTTGGTCGTTGCCACCATCATGCGCACGTCGGCGCGCTGCAGATCGTCGAGCAGGCCAGGAATGCCTGGGTAAACTTTGTTTTCGTACAGGCCTTTGACCGCGTAGCGCTCGCGGTATAGCGTGAGCGCTTCAAGGGCGAGCGCTTCGTCGCCGAGCAAGGCGCGGAATGAATCTTGCAGCGGCGGGCCGATCCAGTCGCGTAGCGCGCTGCGTTCAGGGGCGGCCAGGCCAAGGCGATCAAGTGCGTATTGAACGCAACGTACGACGCCTTCAAATGGGTCGGTGAGCGTACCGTCAAGATCGAAAAGCACAAGCCGATAACGCGCTGTCATCATGGCTGAAGTATAACACGAGCGTGCAATTTGCACAGGCCTTGCACCGATCAGCGTGAGTCGTGGTATACTATCTTTACGCCGGTTTAACGTATTTCTAACCCTCTGGCATGGATGCGTTGCAAGGACGCCACTGCATCTGGGCAGCGCCGTTCATGGAACCACGGCAACCGGCCTCTACCCCTGGTTGGCTGGTTCTCGTTATTCAGTCTAACGATGTGAGGAGTGATGAGGTATGCGCCGCGATCGACCAAAAATCGACCCCTATGACGATGATATGTGGGCCCGGCTGGCACGCCAAGGCTGCATCGTCGCTGCCCACCTTTCTAGACATAGC
>JAAUTF010000025.1 GCA_012031775.1 Candidatus Altimarinota bacterium
ACGCCGCGTCTGCTGGCGCAGCGCATCGAGACAGGTGGGCAGCAGTGCGGCACCATTAAAATTAGGGATGATAATATCGATCATAACATAATACGCTGTAGCGACGCAGTATGCTGTGGCCCTACAGCGTTTTTATATACGCCGCGAGTGCCTCGTGCCAGGGGCGGAAGCTGATGCCGAGCGCGGCGGCGGCCACGTTGGCAAGCGGTGTATAAGGCGGCGGCGTGCTGTCACGGCGGAAGTCAGCGCGCGCGATCGGCGTCAGCGCTCCATTGCTGTGCGCCGCCAGACGCAAAATCTCCTGCGCAAATGTATAGCGCGAGCACTGGCCATTGTTGACCAATGGTATGTGCCATAGACATGCGTCGTCATCAACTGTGCTATGCCAGCGGCAACATCGGCACTGTACGTCGGGCTGCCGATTTCATCGTCGACCATACGTAGGCCGCCGTCGGGCGGGTTTGCAGCCAAGCGCAGCACAGTGCGCACAAAATTGCGTTCGCCACCGAAGAGCCAGGCCACGCGCACAATATAGAAGTGGTCGAGCAATTCGCGCACCAGTATCTCGCCCGCCAGCTTCGAGCGACCATAGGCGTTCACCGGCCCCACCGCATCGTACTCGAAGTACGGCGCGTGCGCATCACCGGCGAAGACTTCGTTGGTGCTGATGTAAACCAACGGTGCTGAGAGCTGCTGGCAGGCTAATGCTACATATTTTGTGCCGAGGCCGTTGATGCGGTAGGCCAGTTCTGGGTCGCGGGCGCAGCCATCCACATTGGTGTATGCTGCCGAATGAATGACCAGGTTGGCCCGTGTGCGAATCACCTGCCCGATCGCCTCGGGGCTGCCTAGCTCCAAGGAGTCGTGGCCGAGCGGCACAACCTCGTGCTCAACGCCTAGCGCTAAGCACAGATCGCGCCCCAGTTGCCCGTTCGCCCCCGTGATCGCGATGCGCATGTATTTCTCTCCAGGAGTCAGAATTCAGAATTCAGAATTCAGCAGCTCTATGCCCTACAGCGATGAGCACAACGATTGAGCTTTGTCAGGGGTGTTGTGGGCAGCGAAGCTGCCACAACACCCTGACATATGCTCAATGCTTCTGCCCAGCGCTATAGGCTCTTTGTTCTATGCTCTATACCCTGAATTGGAAGAGTAGCAGATCGCACAGCGAGCGTCAAACGTGCTCGTGCTGTTGGGTACGTGAAGAGCAAATGCAGCAGCCACATGATCTATGGTTGTCATTGGGCTGTGTGCTATCCTAATGCAATGGCAGACCGGCAACACCAATATCGTTTCTTAAGTCGTAGTATACAAAAAGAGGGTCTATGCGCACCATCGGACTCATCGGCGGCATGAGCTGGGAGTCGTCGGCGGAGTATTATCGTCTGATCAACGAAGATGTGAAGCAGCGCCTTGGCGGCCTACATTCGGCCCAGAGCATTTTACATACCGTCGATTTTGCCGTTATCGAGCGAATGCAGCACGAGGGGCGTTGGGATGCGGCGGGGCTGCTGTTAGCCGATGCTGCGCGTGGCCTGGAGCGCGCCGGAGCTGCGTGCATTGTGCTCTGCACCAATACGATGCACAAAATGGCTGATGTGATCGCAGCGGCGGTGAGCATTCCCTTCATGCATATTGCGGAGCCGACGGCAGCGGCGATTCGGGCGCGTGACATACGGCGTATTGGGCTGCTCGGAACGCGCTTTACCATGGAAGAGAGTTTTTATCGCGGCTATCTCGAGCAGCGCTTCACGCTCGACGTGCTGGTACCTGACGCCGAGCAGCGCGCTATCGTCAATCGTGTTATCTACGAAGAACTCTGTCTGGGTCTGGTGCGCGACGAGTCGCGGGCGCACTACCGGGCAATAATGCAGCATCTGGTTGAGCGCGGTGCCGAGGGCATTATTCTTGGCTGTACCGAGATTACGCTGCTGCTTTCCGCCGATGATAGTGCGGTGCCGCTCTTCGATACCACGCGCCTGCACGCCAGCGCAGCGGTAGATTTTGCACTCGGCTGATTTTTATAGCAGTGGGCAGGCCTCAGGAGCGCAAAGCGCTGTGCTTTCAGCCCGCTGTCGCCACTTGCGTTCAGTGCCGTTGGGCCTGTCACTATTCTTCTCGTGTAGCGGAGTGTGGCAATATGAGTGTCTGGGAACAGCGTGGGCAGGTGATTCTCACTATCGTGTTTGTCATCGTCGGCCTAACCTTTGCCTTCGAGCGCATTGTCTTTATTGTCGTCACCGGCCCCTCGGCGTTGTTCAGCAGTGCTTTGTTCAGCGTGATCATCGTCGGTTTTTGCGTATTGATCTATCGTGGTATTGGCTGGCTGCGCTGGCTGCTGGCGATCTTCTTTGTGCTCAACGGTCTCGGCACACCGGGTGGCCTGCGCGATCTGGTTGGCCCTGAGCTTGCGGTGCTGATCGCGATCATCATTTTTGGTAGCCATTTATTGAGCGCGCTGCTGTTGAGCTTCACCCCCGGCTGCGTGCCTTCTTCCGCTACCAGCGTAGTCAACGAGTGAAGGGATGATAAGCGATGAGACAAATTGTGCGCCTACTCGCTATTTGTATCTTGTTGTCGCTGATTGCCGCGTGCAATCGGCAGGCGGCGAATGTGCTTGCTCCGGCGCAGCAGAACGACGTGTCAGAGAAGGAACTAGGCGAATTCAGCCACATCGCTGGCACAGCGTATTTGCGTGCGCCGATCATCACCGCGCCGCAGGAGCGCGGTATCTCGCTTAGCGGCTCGGGTTATTCCGACTACCGCGCGTGGAACTTCGTCTTTCTCGACCAGCAGACCTTGCAGACCCAGCTGTTGCTGCCGGATAATACGGCGGTGATTCTTGCCGCTACGCCCTACCCGCCACTTGTTGAAGGCGCAGCGCAGAATGCGATCAACTGGTTTCTGTATCAAGTGGTATCCACCGATACAAACGGCGATAGTGAGCTAGACGGTGCCGATCGGCAGACGCTGGCGCTTTCAGAGGCAAGCGGCCAGGGTTACACCGTGCTCGTCGAAGGCGTCGACGTGCTCTATGGCCAGTCGCAACGCGATGAAACGACGTTGCTGCTGATGTATCGCAAAGACAACAAGCGCTTTGTGGCCGAGGTCGATCTGCCGCAGCGCCAGTTGCGCCAGACGCTTGAGCTGCCCGGTTTTGGCGTTGATGTGCCGTAGTGTAGGAGTCAGGAGTCAGGAGTCAGGAGTCAGAATTCAGAATTCAGAATTCAGAATTCAGCGCGTGAAGTGGATGATGCTGAACATTCAAGCGTGAAACGTGATCTGTGCGGCCATTGAGAGCTGCTTCAGGGATCACGTTTCACGTTTCACGGCTCACGCTGCACGGATCACGTTTCACGCCAGCCAGGGTAGCCACGAAGGGCACGAAGCTGGACTTTTTACACTTCACCGAATACGTGGTTCTTGAGTGACCCGCAATCTGCAATCGCACCTACAGCCAGGGCTTAAGAATAATTTTGCCGGTGGTGGCGCGCGCTTCAAGCAGGCGATGCGCCGCGGCGGCCTGAGCAAGTGGCAGGGTGCGTGCCACCGGGATGCTGATCTGACCAGCGGCGGCGTAGCCGATGAGCCGTTGCAGCGCTGCCACCGTTGCTTCCGGGCGCAGGCCAAACCACAACCCCAGATTAAAAACGTGTAGCGACTGGTTCGGCGCTGGATCGTAGAAGAGTGCTTTAGTATTGCCGCATCGAAGGAAAGCGGTGTGCCGCTAGCCATACCATAGATGGCAGCGCGCCCAAAAGGTGCCAGGCAGCGCAGGCTTTGGGCAAAAACAGTGCCACCGCTCATCTCCAAGACGACATCTACGCCACGCCCGCCGGTTAAAGCGCGCACCTGCTCCGGCCAATCGGGCTGAGTGTAATCAAAGACATGGTGGGCACCGGCGGCGTGTGCGGCCGCTTGTTTGATGGCGCTGCTGGCGGCACCGATGATCGTTCCCGCACCAAGCAGCCGCGCGATCTGAATGGCGAAGCTGCCAACACCACCGCCAGCGCCGGGAATCAACACGCTCTCGCCCGCCTGGAGCTGCGTTACCTCGCTTAGCAGCAAAGCCGCCGTCAGGCCAGCCACAGTCAGCGCGCAGGCTTCGTCGGCGTTAAGCGTCGGCGGGATCGGGATAACTTGACCGGCGGGGGCGACTGCGTACTGGGCATAACCGTTGGAGCCAGCTCCGGCAAGCGCAAAAACCGCTGTGCCAATCGCTGGCTCGTCAACGCCTGGCCCGAGCGCCGCCACCGTACCCGCCACCTCGCTGCCAGGAATGAAGGGCAGTGGCGTCGGGAACGGGTAGGTCAGCGCAGCGCGGCGCATCACATCGGCGAAGTTGACAGCGGCGGACTCGACTTTGATCAGAATTTCGCCTTCACCTGCCTGCGGTGTTGGCAGTTCGGTATAGACGAGTACTTCCGGTGCGCCGAACTCGGTGATCTGAATCGCTTTCACGGCCTGACTCCTTTTATTGTGCGAACGTTCGTGCGTTATGTTGTAAATAATGTAGCATGTTTAGTTTCAAAATACAAGTGTAAGATTTTATTTTGAAACTAAATAGACAGATAGCGAAAGTGAGGATATACTGAAGGTGATGCCTCAGCGAAGTTACAATCAATATTGCCCGATCGCTAATGCGCTCGATCTGATTGGGGAGCGCTGGAGCTTATTGATCGTGCGCGACTTGCTGCTAGGGCCGAAACGTTTTAGCGATCTGCGTAACGCACTGCCCGGTATTGGCACGAACATCTTGACCGACCGGCTCAAAGGGCTTGAAGAGGCTGGAATTATCGCAAGGCGCGTGCTGCCGCCACCGGCCGCTTCAACGGTCTACGAGTTGACGCCCTATGGTCAGCTGCTCGACGGCCCTGTGCAAGCACTCGCTCAATGGGGCGGCATGACACTGGGGTGATGCAACCAGACCAGGTGCTTAGCCGCGATTCGGTCTTGCTGACGCTGCGCGCCTGGTTGCGCGGTCTTGCGCTTCCGAGCGAAGCAACGCATTGGGCCTTCAATTTCCAAGATGTGCGCTTTAACGAAGTCATCGGCGTGCTGACCAATGCTACACAGGTGACGCTGCCCGTTCAAGTTGTGCCGAAGCCAGATGTTGCCGTTGCACTCAGCGTCGATGGGCTTTTTGCAGCCACAAGCGCGGGCCTAAGTCTGGCGGCGGCGGTGGAGCAGGGCTATGTTTCGGTCGAGTGACCGGTGAAGGGAAGGCACGAGACACGAGACGCGAGACGGGGAGATGAGGAGATACCAGACGGGGAGACACGAGACACGAGACGCGAGACGGGGAGACTAGGCAAATGTGCGGCTCCGTGTCCTTCGTGAGCTTCGTGAGCTTCGTGGCTAACAAGTAGTTCTGCGCCCGCTGCGTGCGCTGCGGTTCAAACCATGTCTGAAGCTATGCAGCCGCCCAAATTCTGTAGTCAGTGCGGTGCGGAGCTGCCGCCAGGTGAGCCGCGTTTCTGTGTGGAATGCGGTAAACCTGTGCGCAGTGTTGCCCGCGACGATCAAGCAGATGCGCCAGCGGCCACTGGCCCGACCGTGCGGCTGGCCAACGCCGCTGGTGAGCAGGCCGTGGTCGGCGGCACGATTAAACTGCCGACAGACGCTGCGATCCCGCCCGGGCTCTGGTTCGCGCCGCAGACGCCTGATGCCGAGCGTGTGCTGGCAGTATACGTGCCGTTGCGCGCGGTGGTCAACGGTTGGAGCGGGCGTGTCGAGGACGGCTGGGAGAAAGTCGATCAGCGCTGGGCCAACGATGGCAGCAGCCGCGAGTTGGTGAGCTTTGCGATTCGGCGCGAGTGGTTCGCTGCGCCTGGTGCTGCCGAAGGCCTGCGTCTACAAGTCTTCATCGGGGCGTCTTCTTATGCCGAAGAGGGCCGCACCCGACGTGGCTTCCGCTATCGCAGCTCGCACGACCCACCGATGATGGTGCTGGAGGCATACTGGTCGCGCGCTGGTCGGGCCGAGCGCCAGTTGCCGGTGCCGCAGATCCAGTTGATGGCACCGCCGCGTGTCCCCCGTATAAGCGACTTAGCGGAGAACATCGGTGCGATGGATGCACGCGAGGCCGACCTTTGGGCACGCGAGGGCAGCGTGGCGGGGCTGTTTCGGCTGCTCAACTTTACCCAGCAGCGCACGCCGGTGGGGCGTGGTCTGGTATTGTTTGAGATCCCGCCTACCAACCGTTTCTTCGCCGGTTTGCTTGGTCGTCGCGAGCGTATCTTTCGCTTACGCATCAAGAAGCCGCTGCCAGTTGCGCGTGGTCAGTGGCAGCAGATCATAGAGCGTATCAACAGCGACGCCGCCTTGCTCGGTCTCGATCTCGGCAGCGACGCGATGATCGAATGGTGGTTGGAGCGCGAGGGGTATGATGGTGCGCTCTTCGAGGAGCGTGCTCACACCTTCGGCCAGGGCCGCGTTGCCATCGCTTTTCGCCGCGCCCAAGTTGTCGAGGTTACCGCGTAGGGGTCGCCCATGCGCGCAACCCCATACGCTGCATCGTTAGACAAAGTTCGCCAGGACGTGACCGTGCTGAGCCGGCTTTGACATACGATCGGTGATAGCTTGCGGATCCCAGCCGCCAGGCGTGGGCGACCGCGGAAATCCTGTTACTAAAACATATCGGGCATCCAGGGCGCTGGGCCGCGAAAGATTGTATCGAGGCGGGCACAATCTGCCGACGGCCCTTCGAGCAGGCCGAGCAGCCGTAGCGCGTGGCTGTCGAGGTGCCCGCTGTAAAGCGCGGCCAGGCCACGGATGTGCAGCGAGATAGCGCCGCTGCCACCGCGTTCCACGCTCGCTGCGCCGTCGGCCACACGCAGAATGAAATTGTCGGCGTTATTGTGCAGCATGTTCGTCGTGCAACCGCAGATGAACTTCCGTGGCGATCAGCGCATCGTAGCCGCGCGCCGTGAGCGCAGCCGGGGCGTCGAGAATGCGCAGCATCCAGTTAATGGTGCTCTTCACCTTGGCGCGCTGCTCGGGCAGCGCCCAGGCTAGTGGGTCGTTTGGCGCACCATGCCAGTTGATCGCCGAGATCATGCTGCGATGATCGCCGAGCAGCGTGAGAATGCGGCGCGCGGCGGCACTGCTCAGAGCGGCGTAGTCTACAATCGTGATCGGCGTATAGCGCTCGCCCTGGCGGAAGACCACATAGCCCTCTGCTTGATCGCCGCGCAAGATCAGATAAGGGTAAGGTTTGGCATCGTGGTTGGGGTTCACGACACGCTGCCACATCACCGGCGGTCGGTCGAGGTTGCCGTTGCTTGTTCGCGCCACCTGCTCATAGAGTGCAGCGAAGGGCTCGTGGTCGCCCTCATCGACCAGCTGGGCCGTCAGTTCGCGGTCACTAAAATTCACCGCATCGATCGGCAGTTCGTACTGAATGTAATGCCCGGCGCGCTCGTAGCCAGCACGACGATACAGAGTCGTCGTCGCCGGGTAGAGCGTCGAGATCGGGTAGCCCTGATCGCGATATGTCACCATCGCATCGCGCATCATCGCGACGGCTACGCCTTTGCCGCGCTCTTCGATCGCCACACCAACGGCTGCCACCCCGGCAGTGCGCACGCTCCGCCCGCCGAACCACTGGCCCATGGGGCGATTGGCCATGCCGCCCACAACACGCCCGCCGCTACGGATAGCGCGACATTGGGCGATGCCCACCGAACTCCTGATCCAATCCTCGGTGTTCACCGAGCCAAAATGCAGTGATTGATCTAAGATCGTGGCGTAGGCGGCGATCTCCTCTTCGTGGAGCGGGCCGATCTCGTACGGGGTCATACACATCTCCTCAAATAAGAACCGAGAACTGAGAGTCGCTCTGCACGCTGGTGAACGTACGCACCCAAGTACGTGTTCGCACATCACACAAAGCGCTACCCGCGCGACGGAGCGACATTGCCTGCCTCCAGCGCTGCCTTGCGGATGTCGACGAAGAGCAGTAGGCAAAAGCCGAGGATAAAAAAGATAATCAGCGAGACGATGGCGATACGATAGCTGTTGGTGAACTGGATCGCCAGCGCAAAAAAGAGCGGTGCCAGCCAGCTGGTGCCGCGCTCGCTTATCTCGTACAGGCTAAAATATTCTGCTTCCTGCCCCTTGGGAATCATCAACGAGAAGACCGAGCGGCTGAGCGCCTGGCTACCACCGAGTACGATAGCGATCACTGCGCCAAGCGCGAAAAACAATGCCGGCTGTTCGGCCGGCATAAAATAGGCATAGGTGACAGTGCCGCCCCAAATGACCAGGCTGCCGAGAATGGCACGTTTGGCACCAATGCGTTGCGCCAGCCAGCCGAAGCCCAGCGCCCCAAAAAAAGCCACGAACTGTATCATCAAGATCGCACCGATCAGAATGCTCTGATCGAGCCTCAGTTCCTCGACCCCGAACTGCGAGGAGAGCGCGATAACCGCCTGAATTCCATCGTTATACAGCAGGTAGGCCGCAAGAAAGAGCAAGGTCTGGGGGTACTTGCCGATCTGGCGAATAGTGTGCGCCAGCTGCTTAAAACCCACCGTCAGATAACGCTCGCCCGGCGGCAGTCCCTTGATCGCAGCGCGGCGCCTGATCGCCAGCAGTGGGATAATCGTAAAAACTGCCCACCACAAGCCGCCGGAGACAAGGCTGATGCGCACCGCTAGGTCGGTCGGGATGCCGAGTGCGTCACGATTGTTGAAGAGGACGAGATTGGCCAGGAGCAAGAGACCACCGCCGAGGTAGCCCGTCGCCCAGCCCTGCGATGAAACAGCGTCGCGCCGGTCGGCGCTGGCGATCTCGGGCAGAAAGGCATTATAGAAGACGATCGACGCGCCGAAAGCGAGGTTCGCCAGCAAAAAGAGCGCACCGCCGAGCAGGTAGTTGCCGCCGGTGACAAAATAGAGCCCCATTGTGGCGAAGGCACCCAGATAGGCGAAGAAGCCCATAAACTGCTTCTTGCGGTTCGAGTAGTCGGCGATGGCACCGAGCACAGGCAGTACAAAGATCTGCAAGAACACCGAGAGCGAGACCATCAGCGGGAAGAAGGCATCGGTGTTGATAGCGATACCGAGTGGATAGACAAAATCCCCGCCATTGGCTGCCGTCTCGGCGACGGATGTTAAGTAGGGGCCGAGAAATACTGTGACCACCGTCGTTGAAAACGCCGAGTTCGCCCAATCGTACACATACCAGCCGAGCTGCTCGCGCCGGTCGTCGATCACCAGGGTGCTGCTAGTGGTCTGTTCCACACCGCTCTCCTCTCTTCGGGTCGGCACGTTTAACTGCAAAGACGCGAAAGGCGCGAAGCTGGACTATTAACGCCAGCGTTGTAAACGGGTACTGCCTTGGTTGACGGAGGTGTACCGCGTGCGATTTGCAGGTGTACTTTTGCGCTTCAAAAAAGGGCAGCTACAACAGCGCGACAAGCCAGACGGCCAAAGCATGCGCGACGGCGGCAGCGGTGACTTTGCCGCTGCGCCAGTAGACCCACCCGTAGCCGAGGGCGGCGATAGCGCTGAACATGGTGCGCTGCGGGTCGCCGGTGGCGAGCCACTGCGCAAGCGCGGCGGCCAGCGCGGCCACAAGATGCCCCGCCCAAGGGAGCGATCACATCGCGGCGGTGCTTGAGAGTAGCGGTGCCAGACTGCGGGTGACGCCGTTCTGGATCAGGCCTGCGGTTAGAGCAGCTCAGCGGGCAGCGCGACAAAAAAATAGGTTTGAACGGCCTGAGCGAGGATCGTGAGCGCAGCGGGCTGAAGCGACGGGCCGCCATTAGGGCTTAGCAGCACACCGAGCAATGCCAGCGGGATGCCGACAACAAGCGCATCGCGCAGGTCGCGCCCGCGCAGAAACCAGGTGAAGCCGAGGCCAGTCCAGCCGCGTGCAGCCAGAGTGAGCAATACGAGCGGTGCAAGCGCAAATGGAAAGAAGCCTACCAGCCACCCTGCTGCGGCAAAGTGAGTGCGGGAATCAGGCCGAGCGCCAGGCTGAGCCAGAGGTACAGGGTGGCCGACCCAATCGAGGATCACGGGGCGGCGCTGACCGCGCCCGGCATAGAATGCCACACCGGGGACAGCTGCCAGCAAGACAGCGCTGCCGAGCCCGGCCAGTGTGAACTCGCCGACTGCGCTGCTATAGGCCAGGTAGAGCGCGGGCAGTAAAGCGACGAGCACAGCATAGGCGCGCCAATCGCGGCGCACGGCTTGGCCGAGCGCATCGTAGAGGCCGGGGCTGCCCTGCAAAGTATAAGCCAGCGTAAGCAGGGCAAACGTTGTCAGCGCGGCCCAGCGTTCGGCGGGCGGCATCGGAGTGGCGGATGAGACGAAGGCGAAAATGGTGAACAATATACCGGCGCATATAAGCGCAGCCGTAAGCCCGGCGGTGCGCCGCAGCGGCCCTGATTCGGAGGAAGGTGCCATACACTCCCACGTATGAAACTGAAGCCTGCGTTGCACAGCCTCACTTGCTCACCGATAAGCAGCCGTACAGCGTGAAACGTAAGGCGGGCAGTTTCGTTTACTAGTCACGCTGGGCATTTGAACCACGAAGGGCACGCAGCCGCCATGTTGTGCCTCAGAGATCAGCGATCACGTTTCGCCGTCTTCGATGATAGCATCGGCGGGCAAGGCATCGAGCGCGCCAAAGACCGGCAAGGCCGGGCCGAGGGTCGCACCGCTAATACTGATCGGGCAGCGATTGGCGTACACCTCGACGCCGCCGGCAATAGCGCGCCGGAGCGCCACAGCAAAAGCGGGGTCGATATCGTCGTTAGGCACAAAAGCACGTGCGCCGCGTCGATGCACCAGAAAGAGCACCGCCGCGCGCTGGCCATTACGTGCAAACGACGTTAGCAGATCGAGTTGCGCGGTTAAAGCAAATGCGGGTCGGTCGGGGAAGCGCCCGATCCCGTCGATCAGCTGATCGACGGCGGCGCATTGCAGCACGCAGCTTGTCAGGCCCTCGCCAAGACGGAAATCGAAGCGTTGTTCGCCAAGACGGAAATGCGGCTGAATACGCGTGTACCGCGCAAACTGCGGGAAGGCATCGGCAGATAGTGCGGCGGCGACGAGGCGTTGGGGCAGGCCATCATCGACAACACAAAGATCGTTGTTCAGGTAAACACCAAGCACCTGAAAGGCCGTTTTACGCCCGATCTCGTTGCGCGGCGTAAGCACGATGCGCGCATCTGAGGCAAGGTAGTGCTCAATACGGTTTGCATCGGGGAGATGCGCGCGAATGGGCTGGTTCTGGAGACGCGCTTCGATCAAAAGCGGCGTGCGACGTGCGACAAAGTGTGCCTCGATAAATTGACCGCCACCGGCCACCAAGGGTACATGGAAAACCATGCGCTATCTGCCTGTACAAATCGCCTCAAAGTATCTTTCATTATAACATAGCGTAACCTGTGCAAAGTGTCGATGTCAGGGAGATTGCCCCTTGACAAGGGTCTTCACCTTTGCTATTGTTGTATACAATCCCGTAAGGCTTCAAATAATCTTATATTCTTCCGGCATCGCTATCGCTAGTTTAAGCTTTATCGAAGCTCACTGCCCGTAAAAGGGTTGAGCTTTACACAGCGATCGCTCTTTATTGTATACAATCTACATGAGCGACTCCAAGGTTGCGCTCGACGAACCAGTCAGTTCCGACGCTGTCTACGAGCGATTGCGCCGTGAGATCATCGCTGGGCGTCACGCGCCCGGCGCGCGCTTGATCGAAGAACGCCTTGCACAGGAATACGGTGTGAGCCGTACTCCTATTCGGCAGGCGCTGGCGCGGGTTGCGCAAGAGGGTCTGGTGCGCATCTTTCCTCATCGCGGTGCGGTGGTGCGCACCTTCGATCGAGACGACCTTGTGGCCGCCTACGATCTGCGCGCGGTGCTGGAGGGCTTTGCGGCGGCGCAGGCCGCAACGCGCATGGGCGCGCTGCAACTGGCGCTGCTAGAGGAAACGGCGCGCGCGCTCGAGGAATCGCTGCAGGCCCAGTTCCTTAACCGTGAGGCCGAGGTGCTCTATCTGGTTGAGCAAAACCAGATCTTTCATAATACGATCGTCAACGCAGCGGCCAACGAGCGGCTTGCCGTTCTGCTACCTTCCGTGCTCGATGTGCCGATGCAGTTTCGCTCCTTCAACTGGTACACGCCTGAAGAGCGACGGATCTCGAATTTTTTTCACCGCAGCATTATCACTGCACTCCAGCAAGGTGACGCCGAGCGCGCGCGCAGCATGATGCAGGAGCATATTTATCGCGGGCGCGATGTGCTGCTGGAAAGCCTTTGATTATGGTGAATGGACGAGATTATGACTGAAACACGCCCGCCGCGCCCGCTCGACGATATTCGAGTGCTGGAGCTTGGTGCTTTTCTGGCGGGGCCATTTTGCGGTCAGCTGCTCGCCGATTTCGGTGCCGAAGTGATCAAGGTCGAGCCACCTGGCAAGGGCGACCCGATGCGCGAGTGGGGCCGCCACCGCCATAACGGCAAGACGCTGTGGTGGCCGATTCTGGCGCGCAATAAGAAGTCACTCACGCTCGATCTGCGCAGCGCCGAGGGTCAGGCCATCGTCAGGCGACTGGTGGCCGAGTGCGATATGCTGCTGGAGAATTTTCGGCCCGGTACGTTAGAAGCCTGGGGCTTGGATTATGACACGTTGAGCGCGATCAACCCGCGCCTGATCATGATTCGCGTCAGCGGTTACGGCCAGAATGGCCCCTATCGCGATAAAGCTGGCTTCGGCAGTATCGGCGAGGCGATGGGCGGTATCCGCTCGATCACCGGCTTTCCCGATCGGCCACCAACGCGGATCGGCATCAGCATCGGCGATTCGCTTGCGGCGACTTTTGCCACTATCGGCGCGCTCACGGCTTTGCACGCCCGCACACGCAGCGGTGTCGGCCAGATCGTCGACATTGGTATTTACGAGGGTGTGCTGGCGCTGATGGAAAGTATGCTGCCCGAATACCAGTTCACCGGCCATGTGCGCGCGCGCACCGGCAACATTTTGCCGAACGTTGCGCCTTCTAATATCTACCCGACGCGCGATGGCAGCTGGTTTGCGATCGGGGCCAACGCCGACGCGATCTTCACCCGGTTGGCCCAGGCCATGGGCCAGCCTGAACTTGCCCAGGATACGCGCTTTGCTACACATAAGGCGCGTGGTGAACAGCAGGCAGAACTCGACGATCTGATCGCCGCCTGGACGATCGGCCTCACGGTGGACGAATTACAGCAGCGTATGGATACGCACGGTGTGCCGGCTGGCCAGATTTATACCGCCAAGGAGATGCTCGCCGACCCGCATTTCATCGCGCGGCGGGCCGTTATCGATGTGCCCGACGCCGATCTCGGTATCGTGAAGATGCAAAACGTTTTCCCTATCTCTCGGTGACACCCGGCGGTGTGGATTGGACTGGCCCTGCACTTGGCCAGCACAACGTTGAAGTGCTCGGCGGCTTGCTTGGCATGGCGGAAGACGAGATCGCGGCCTTGAAAGAACAAAAGATTATTTAACTGTAGAAGACGCAGAGGTTTTGTTTAACAAGATGGCGCGGTTTTTGCGAATCCCTGCACGCGCTGCGGTTCAAAACAATGCACGATCGTGTGATGATTATCGATGTCGCTCCACGCGACGGCTTGCAGAACGAGCTGGAGGTGCTGCCGGTGGCGGTGCGCGCCGAGTTGGTTCAGCGCCTGCATGCCGCCGGGTTGCCACGTGTCGAGATTGGCTCGTTTGTCAACCCGAAGCAGATCCCACAGATGGCAGGAACAGGCGAGGTAGTAACGCTTCTTGTGAGCGCAGCGCAGATCGAAGCTGTAGGTGAACCAGGCTCTGGGCTCTCGGTGCTGCGTTCTTGTACAGCGCTGGTGCCGAATCTTAAAGGCTATGAGGGCGCGCGCGCTGCCGGATTGCCCCATGTGCGGCTGGTGCTGGCGGCGAGCGAGGGGTTGAACCAGGCCAATTTTAAGCGCAGCGTCGCGGCCTCGTTGGAGGATTTCGCCGCTATCGCGCGCCAGGCCATACCGATCGCCTCGGTTTCGGCGTGGCGATCGGTGCCTCCTTCGGCTGCCCGTTTGAAGGGCATGTTGCCCCCGAGCACGTGATCGCCATCGCTAAACAGCTCGCTACGCTCGGCGCAGGCGAGATCGTGCTCGCTGATACAACGGGCATGGCGGTTCCAACACAGGTCGAGGCGCTCTGTCGCGAGATGCTGCGTATCTTTCACGATGGGCCGGAGATTGTTGTTCATTTCCACAATACGCGCAACACCGGTTATGCCAATGCTTATGCCGCCTGGCAGGCTGGCGTTCGCCACTTCGATGCCGCGCTCGGCGGCATCGGCGGCTGCCCCTTCGCCCCACGCGCCGTCGGCAATATCGCCACCGAAGACCTGGTGCATATGTTCAACGGTATGGGCGTGCAGAGCGGCATCGATCTCGCACAGCTCATCGCTACATCCCAGTGGCTCAGCAGCCAGATGGGTAAAACACTGCCCGCGCTCGTCGGCAAAGCGCCCCCCGTCTTTTAGGTTACAGGGTACTGGGTACAGGGTACAGATTGTGGGCTGCAACAGAAGTTGGCCCTGTGCCCGGTACTCGGTACCCTCCACAGAGGAGAGAAACTTATGCCCTATCGCGTTGGTGTCGATGTCGGCGGTACATTCACGGATCTGATGCTTTTTGACGAAGCGAGCGGGCGCTATTGGCGACACAAAACTCCTTCGACGCCGCATGATCCCTCGCTTGCGGTGCTCGACGGCATTGCCGCTATCTGCGCACAAGCCCATGTTGACCCACAGCAGGTTGCGCAGATTATGCATGGCACGACGGTGGCGACGAACGTCATCCTGGAGGGCAAGGGCGCACGCGTTGGCCTGGTGACGACAGCGGGATTCAAGCAGATTTTGCACCTGGCGCGCTCGCAGACACCTGGCCCGCTCGCCGGGTGGATGATTATGATCAAGCCGGAGCCGCCGGCCACGCTGGCCGACACACGCGAGGTACACGAGCGCATTAGTGCGCAGGGCGCTGTCGTCCACGAATTGGACGAAGCCCACGCCGAGGCGACGATCCGCGAATTGATCAATAGCGGTGTCGAGAGTCTGACGATCTCGCTGGTTAACTCCTTCGCCAACCCCGATCACGAACGTCGCCTTAAGGCCATCGCCGAGCGCCTGGCACCCGAGCTGCCGGTGACGATTTCCTACGAGGTTTTGCCCGAGTTCCGCGAGTACGAGCGCGCGCTTACCGCGACCATGAACGGCTATGTGAAGCCCAAAGTCAAACGCTATATCGCCAATCTCGACGAGCAACTCAAGGCACAGGGTGTGAGCGCCGAGCTGAATATTTTGCGCTCCGACGCTGGTCTGATGACGGCGGAGACCGCTGAGGAAAATCCGGTCTATACCTTGATGTCGGGGCCGTCGGGCGGTGTAGCCGGGGCATTGTTAGTCGCACGCCGCGCCGGCCACCCCAATATTCTCACCTTCGATATGGGCGGCACCAGCACCGATGTAGCGCTGTGTATGGGCGAGCCGAACATCGCGCGTGAAACGGTGCTCGGCTATTTTCCGGTGAAAGTGCCCTCGGTCGATGTGCGCTCGGTCGGCGCAGGCGGTGGCTCGATCGCCCATGTGCCAGCGCTCACCAAGGCGCTGCGCGTCGGCCCGCAGTCGGCGGGTGCGGTACCCCGGGCCAGCCTGCTACAGCAAGGGCGGCACCGCGCCCACCGTTGACGGATGCTAACGTCGTTGCGGCTATTTGCCGCCGAGCTTGCTGGGCGGCGAAATGCAGCTCGATGTGACAAAAGCGAAAACGGCGGTGCAACACATCGCCGAGGCCACCGGGCTGACGCTGGAGCAAGCGGCGGAGGGCATGCTGAAGATCGTTAATGAGAACATGTTCGGCGCGCTGCGGCTGGTGAGCGTGCAAAAGGGCTACGATCCACGCGAGTTCGCGCTGATGGCCTTTGGCGGTGCCGGCCCGCTGCACGGCAATGCGCTGGCCGAGTTGCTCGGCTCGTACCCAGTAATCGTGCCGCCCGCGCCCGGCTTGCTCTGCGCGCTTGGCGATCTGAGCGCCGACTATCGCGATGAATTCGCGCGCACCTACATCCGCACCGTCGACAAGGTCGAGCAGGAAGAGATGATTAGCATTTTGCGCGCGCTGGGCGCAGAGGCGCAGGCTATGCTAGAGAGCGAGCAGCTCCCGGTTGACCGCCAGGAGATCCAGTACTTCGTCGATGTGCGCTACTACCGCCAGGGCTACGAGATGCCCTTGATGGTGCAGCCCCACGAATTCGAGCACGACCTGACGGCCTCGCTCGCACAGCGCTTCAACGAAGTCCACGATCGCACCTATGGCTTTCAGCTCGACAGCCTGGTCGAGATCGTCAACTTGCGCGCGGTCGGCATCGGGCGGGTGACGCGGGTGGAACTGCCCGAGGGCGAGCCGGGCGATGGCGATGTTGCGCAGGCGCGCTATGGCGAGCAATCGGTGTATCGTAACGGCGAATGGATGCCCGCTAGCCCTCTACGATCGCGCCAAACTTGCGCCTGGCATGGCTGTCGAAGGGCCGGACGATCATCACCGAACTCGATAGCACCACCGTGGTGTTGCCCGGCCACACCGCGACCGTCGATCGCTACTTTAATCTGCTGATCAACCGTGCATAGACCAGGGAACCAGCGAACCAGCGAATAGAGGAGCGAAGGCAAACGATACACGAGCGCTTTATGTCGATGTTCAGTTAGCAGCCCTTACACAGCACAGCCTGGCTCTTAAGTTCCATCGTTCCTTGGCCCCCTCAGGAGTGAAGCAATGCCGACAAGCGTGAAGATCGCTCACATCACACCGACCGAGATCGACCCGGTGACGCTCGATATTATCGAGAACGCGCTGAAAAACACGCGCTACGAGATGGACGCGGTGCTGTATCGCACAGCGATGAGCCCGGTGATCCGCGAGCAGCACGACCAGTTCCCGATGATCACCGACCCGCAGGGTCGTATGATCGTCGGCCAGTTCGGCTCTTACATCGCCGGCCTGCTGGCCAGTTGGGATCAGAGCATCGATCCCGGTGATATTATTTTGCTCTCCGACCCTTATCTTTGTGGCGGTGCGATCAGCCACGTCAACGATCTGCTGGTGATGCTGCCGATCTTCTACGGCGCGGGCGAGGGTGCCGAGCTGATCGGCTGGGCCAGTATGTTCGGCCACGCCCAGGATGTTGGCGGCCCGCTGCCTGGCTCGCTGCCCACCGGGGCGACCACGATCTTTGGCGAGGGCTTGCGCTTGCCGCCGGTGAAGATCTACGAACGCGGCAAGCTCAACCGGGCGGTACTCGACATTATGCTCAATAATGTGCGCCAGCCCGAGATGAACCGCGCCGACCTGATGGCGATCGTTGCGAGCTGCCGCACCGCCGAGAAACGTGTGGTCGAGCTCTGCGATCGTTTCGGGCGCGATACCTACCTGACTGCCTGCCATGCCTTGCTCGACCGCACCTACCGCGCGATGAAGCAGCTGATTGTGCAGAACTTGCCCGAAGAGCCGCAGTTCTTCGAGGATTATATCGATGACGATGGCCTGGGCAACGGCCCCTATAAGATGAAGCTGACGATCTGGCGCGAGGGCGACGAGGCCTACTTCGACTGGACGGGTACCGATCCGCAGGCGCTTGGCCCGATAAACTTCTATTTGAACGATTCGATGTTCAAAATGTTTATCGGTGTGTATCTAATCATGGTCTTCGACCCACAGATCCTGTTTAACGACGGCTTCTACCCGCTGCTGCACGTGACACTGCCGAAGGGCAGCCTGATCCAGCCCGAGTTCCCCGCCGCGCTCGGCTGCCGCACCCACGCGCTGACCCGCCTCTTCGATGTGCTTGGCGGTGCCCTGGCTAAACGCGCGCCCGAGTTCACCACTGCGGCTGGCTACGGCACCTCGCCTTACCTACTCTACAGCGGCTACGACGAGAACGGCGAGTTCTTTTACCTGATGGAGATTACCTACGGCGGCATTCCTGGTCGCCCGATCGGCGACGGTATGGACGGCCATTCCTGGTGGCCGCTCTTCACCAACATCCCCACCGAGTACCTGGAGAGCTACTATCCGATCCGCGTTGATGCTTACTCCAGCATCCAGGATAGCGGTGGTGCCGGTTTCCATCGCGGCGGTAACGGCATCGAGAAAGTGTACACTTTCCTCCAACCCGGCGAGATCTCCATCCACGACGACCGCTGGCTCACGCCGCCCTGGGGCAATGTCGGCGGTATGCCGGGCAGCCGCAGTACCAAGATCTTGCAGCGTGGCGACGGCACGGAGCAGATCCTGCCGAGCAAGTGCGATCAGATCGAGGTGGCGGCGGGCGATCGGCTGATCTACCGCACCGCCGGTGGCGGCGGCTGGAAAGATCCGCTCAGTCGCCCCGCCGAGTTCGTGCAGCGCGACGTGCGCTACGGCCTCGTCAGCCGCGCAAAGGCCGAGCGCGATTACGGCGTGATCCTCGATGACGCGCACGAGATCGATTACGCCGCGACTGCTACCCGGCGCGAGGAGATCGCCGAGCAACGCGGTGAGGTCAAAGGCTTCGACTTTGGCCCGCCGCTAGAGGAATTGCTCGCCAACGCCGAGTCCGAGACTGGCCTGCCCGCCCCCGCGCGCGCCGCAGCCCGGTGTAGCCCGCGCCGATGGTCTCGTAGCCGAAGTTGGGCACCCAGCCGAGCTTCAGCGAGAACACGATCTGCCCCATCAGCGCCACCCAGAACAGCGGCGTGGCATAGAAAACCAGCGCCAGCACGGTGATGGCGCTATCGGACGCCCGGCCGACCCGCCGCGCCGCCATGGCCCCCAGC
>JAAUTF010000575.1 GCA_012031775.1 Candidatus Altimarinota bacterium
GCGCGGGGCGATCATTCGTACTTCCACTGCTTCGCCACAGCTGCTGCACCACCGCGGGCCAGCGCTGGTTTCGATTCTTATCAGGAGATGCTCGAGCGCATTGATACGCCCGACTTGCCAGTCACAGCGTCGAGTATACTGCTGCTGCGTAATGTCGGCGCGGTCGGCGTGCCTGGTATGCCAGAATGGGGCGCTATCCCGGTGCCGAAGAAGCTGCTCGCCGAGGGCGTACTCGATCTTGTGCGTATCAGCGATGCGCGGATGAGCGGTACCAGCGCCGGGACGATCGTGCTGCATACGGCACCCGAGGCGGCGATCGGTGGGCCGCTAGCCCTCGTCCACAATGGCGACACGATCGAACTTGATGTCGCGCAACGCCGCTTGAGCCTGCTCGTCGCGCCGGAAGAACTGGCGCGCCGTCGGGTGGCCTGGCAACCGCCATCCCCTCGCCACACTCGCGGCTACCTGCGGCTTTATGCCGAGCATGTGCTGCAACCCGACGAGGGCTGCGACTTCGACTTTCTGCGACCGCAGACCGAGGCTGACCTGCTCTTTGTGCCGCCGGTGGTCGGGCGCTCTTAGTGTAATAGTCTACTGAAGGCAGCGCATCGGGCAGATCATCCCAGTCTGACGCGTCACGCGTCTGCACGGGCGCGGCATCATCGACACGTTCTACATTCTTGAGAAGCTATCGAGCCGCGCTCCCTTAGGGAACGCGGCTCGATAGCTTTACGCCAAACTGTGCTAAAGTGGTATACTTGTGCGGCTAATGAAGCTGCAACTGAAGCAGGTGCCAACCTTTACTTACCGTCACCCGCGCCTCGGTGCCGGGGGCAGGGACGAAGCCGACCTGGCCAAGCCAGACGGCATAGTAGCGTGGCGCGCTGACGGAGGCGGTGGGGAAGGACACAAAACATTCATAGACAGTCAGCGGCAGGCATTCGGGGCGCTCGGTGGTGCGCGCGATCAGCTGGTACGACCCCAAGTTTAGCTGTACCGCCGGTCCGTTGAGCGTGCCCCGCGCGATCGCATACAGCCCTGCGCCTGTGGCGAGCACGCCGATCGTAAGCACCGCACAAAGCACGGCGATAAATACAACTGGCCAGCGGCAGGGCTTTGGTTTCATGTGTGTACTGTACCATGGTTTTGCGGGCGCAGAATGGGCAGTGTGTCAAACAGGAGGAAGAATGAGCGAGCGAATTGGCTACATCGGGCTGGGCATTATGGGGCGCGGTATGGCGCACAACTTGCTCAAAGCAGGGTTTGCGCTGACAGTCTGGAACCGCACAGCAAGCAAGGCCGATGATCTGGTGGCGGCGGGAGCACAGGTGGCATCGTCGCCGCGTGAACTCGCCGCGCAGGCAGATATCATTATCTCGTGTGTGAGCGATACGCCGGATGTACAGGCGGTGCTGCTGGGCGAAGATGGCGTGATCCACGGGGCGAAGTCGGGTAGCCTGGTGATCGACATGAGCACGATCAGCCCGCAGGCAACGCGTGATATAGCAGCAGCCCTGGCGGAGCGCCAGATCGCTATGCTCGACGCGCCGGTGAGCGGTGGTAGCGAGGGCGCGGCCAAGGGCACGCTCTCGATTATGATCGGCGGGGCCGCAGACGATGTCGCGCGCGCGCTGCCAGCACTGCAGGCCATGGGCAAGACGATCACCCACGTCGGCGAGAACGGCGCTGGGCAGACGGTCAAGCTCGCCAACCAGATCCTGGTGGTGGTGAATATGCTCGCAGTCAGTGAGGCGCTGCTGTTCGCGCAGGCGAGCGGCGTCGATCTCGAGAAGACGCTGAGTGCGGTGACGGGTGGTGCCGCCGGGAGTTGGATGCTGGCGAATCGGGGGCCGCAGGTGCTCAAACGCGACTGGCGCCCGGGGTTTACGATCGACTTGCAGCAGAAAGACCTTCGGTTAGTATTGGAGGCAGCCGATCAGGTTGGTGCTCCGGCACTCGGCAGCGCGATGGCCTTCAATTACTACCGCGTGCTACAGCAGGCTGGGCTGGGCCACGAAGGGAACCATGCACTGATCAAAGCCTTCGAGCGCCTTGCCGGTTTCGAGGTTGGCAAAGCTGAGTAGAGCTTGTTAAAGCAAACAGGATAGGAAGATGGGCGCTAAAAAGACGCGAATTGTGGTGGTTAACGATCACCAGGATTTTCTCAACTTGATGACCGAGTTCCTCTCTGATGAGGGGTACGATGTGATCTCGCTTGCCAAACATCAAGGGGCCTTTGAAAAGATCAAAGAGCTTCGCCCGGACATCGTGGTCTGCGATCTAATTATGGATAACATGCCGGCAGGCTGGGCACTGCTCGACATGCTCCATCTCGATCCGGAAACTCGGCCTATCCCCGTGGTCTTATGCACGGCGGCGACGCGCCAGGTTCAGGAAGTTGCGCCCTCGCTACTCTCAAAGGGTATCCAGTGGCTTGAAAAGCCGTTCGAGCTCGAGGCGCTGCTGAAGATGCTCGACACAGTGCAAAACAGTAGCGGCAACCAGCTGCGCGGCAGCACGAAAACCTGATAAAGATTACTCTCCTAGCGCAACCATGCTCAGGTAGGTGACATAGAAGTCCGACTGGTCGAGCATATAGTCGGCTGTGCCTGGGGTGATCAATTGATCGAGCCATGCGCACTCGTTGGCGGTGAGGAAGGGGCGCGCCCGCGCTGCCAAGTCGTCGAGATACGCCCTGAGATAGGCGTATTCGTCGCGGCTGAGCGGGGCGTGGCGCGTCGTGGCATACGAGCGCACACTGCACGTGGTGAAGCCGGCGGCCTCGAAGCTGCTACATAACTCGCGCCCGATAAAAAATCGCTCGTTGTCGCCGTGAGCGCTGCGCAGTGCGCGCAACTGGGCGCTGCGTACCGCTAGTTCGAGCTCTGCCGGCCAGGGAAGAACAAGCTGATGCACCGTGTCGTTCTCGAAGATCGCCACCGTGCCGCCCACACGGGTAATACGCCGCAGTTCGCGCAGAGCTGCGTGCGGGTCGGGCAGGCTGTACATACTCTGCGCACACCAGACCAGATCGAAGGTGTGGTTGTCGAAGGGTAGGGCGGCGACATCACCCTGTTGAAAGTTGATGCGAGCGTTATAAGGCGTGCGATCAGCGGCTTCGCGCGCTTGGGCAAGATATGCTGGCGCGATATCGACGCCTACAACCCGGCCTGCCTCACCCACCAGTTCCGCAAGCCAGCACGTATAAGTGCCAGCGCCACAGGCCATGTCGAGCACTATCGCCCCTGGAGCCAACGGCAGATCAGCCAGCATAGCACGTAGCTCGTCGGCGTGCGCCCGATGATAGGCGGCAAGCATCGGTGCATAGGCTGGTAGCTGATCGTAAGAAAGTTCGCGCCCCACCTCTAGCGCAAAGCCGCTCGTCGTACTCATATACCTCTCCTTCACTGTTATAAACTCCGCAGGCGCGATGTGCCACTCTCTGCTAGGATATATGCAGGAAACGGTTCGCAAGAAGGATGCCAGCGCACACAATGATTGCAACACATCAATTCGGCGATACGAACCTGAGCGTGACAACGCTCGGGCTCGGTTTGGCCGCGCTCGGGAGGCCGGGCTATATCAACCTTGGCCATAGCGAGGATTTGCACGGGGCCTACGACGTTAAGCGTATGGAGCGCCATGCAGACGAAGTTCTTGATCTCGCCTGGCAGATGGGGATTCGATATTTCGACACCGCGCGCTCGTACGGGCGTGGTGAGGAGTTTTTGGCACACTGGCTGCAAAAACGGGCTATTCCCGCTGCTGAGGTAACCGTTGGGTCGAAGTGGGGCTATATCTATACCGCCAACTGGCAGCAACATGCTGACGTTCACGAGGTCAAGGAACATAGCTTTTCGAACCTGCGCCGCCAATGGCAGGAGAGCACGAAGTTGCTCGGCACCTACCTGCGGCTCTACCAGATCCACTCGGCCACGCTCGAGAGCGGCGTGCTGAAGAATACCGATGTTTTGAGCGCGCTTGCGGCGCTGAAGGCCGATGGTATGCACATCGGCTTCTCGGTTAGTGGCGCGCGCCAGAGCGAGGTGATCCGCCGCGCACTCGACGTGCGCGCCGATGGCGTGCGGCTTTTCGACAGCGTTCAGGCTACCTGGAACCTGCTCGATCGCTACGGCTGGCGCAGCTTTGCAAGAAGCGCACGCTCTTG
Source organism: Candidatus Altimarinota bacterium (assembly GCA_012031775.1). Lineage (GTDB taxonomy): Bacteria > Chloroflexota > Chloroflexia > Chloroflexales > Chloroflexaceae > JAAUTF01. Next base: position 4,169 of record JAAUTF010000575.1, read on the forward strand.
GTCTCGGTGTGATCATTAAAGAGGCGCTCGCCAATGGCCGACTAAC
>JAAUTF010000576.1 GCA_012031775.1 Candidatus Altimarinota bacterium
GGCGCTCGTGTTGGTCAGTTGCTCGCGCAGCCGTGCGACTTCACCGGCGCGCGCAACAGCGCGCGGGTGCGTGCCGTCAGTTCGCGTAGCGAAAAGGGCTTGACAACATAATCATCGGCACCGAGCTCGAGGCCGACGACGCGGTCGATCTCATCGCCACGCGCCGTCAGCAGGATCACCGGCAGATCGGGCTCGCGCTGGCGCAGCTGGCGTAAAGTCTCGAAGCCATCGATACCAGGCAGACCGACATCGAGCAGCACGAGATCGCATGGAGTGTCGACCAACGCCGAAAGTGCCTCTTCCCCAGAGAAGGCAAGAAGCACCGCAAACCCCTCGCGCTCGAAACGCTCGCGCAACATCGTCACGATCGATCGCTCGTCATCCACAATCAGGATATGTTGCATAGACATGGTTTAGACAGGGCGGCAATAGCCGGTTTGCGCAGGACTTCTGCCAAAACCGGCTATTACAACATCACTATTCTGAAACCTTATTGCGATGAACGACGCCCGAGTTCGCCCTGCTGCCAGCGAATATTGCCGCGCAGCAGCAAGTTGGAAGAGCGCAATTTGTAGGATAGGTCGGAGGCCATGTTACGCATCACACGGTAACCGATGCGTGGGTTGGCGTCACAGAGAGCAGCAAAATCGCGCTCCTTAAGCACAAGCAGAACACATGCTTCCACAGCCGTCACCGTGGCCGAGCGCGTTGCGCCGCCCAGCAAGACCATCTCGCCGAAGCTCTGACCTTTGTAGAGCGAATTGATGGTGCTCGGTGCCATGGTGTTGTCGGCGAGTTTGGTGTTGATCGCCACACGCACGCAACCTTCGTGGATAATCAGCAGCTCATCGCCGTCGTCGCCCTCGTTGAAGACCACCTCGTTCGCGCCGACTTTGCGTACCTTGCACTGATTGGCAACCTGCACCAGCTCGCTATCGCTGAGGCCGCTAAAAACCTCGACCTTACGCAAATTGTCGAGTATGTTGCTGCTCATGGCCTGGCTCCATGTTCGCCGCAGTGCCGAACACCGAGTATGACGGCACCCTCCGAAAAGGAGCTACAGTATAGCCGTAGGGACGATCTGGCGCAAGCGCGGTATACTGTAGAGGAGTCAGCATTCAGGATTCAGCATTCAGCATTCTGGCTTCTGACTTCTGACTTCTGACTTCTGAATTCAGGAGTCAGGAGTCAGGAGTCAGAAGATCGGGCTGAAGCGTGAGTAAGCTGTGCGGATCAGGGGTGAGGGATCACGGATCACGGAACGTCAGAAGCGTGAAGCGTGAAGCGTGAAGCGTGAGCCGAACCGTTGCGCTCTGCTACAGAATCACGGATCCACGCATCACGGATCATACATGCAACGAAGTACCGAACGCCTGATACTGCGCCCACTAGTGCTGGAAGATTGGCTCGATGTGCATACGTACCAGGACGATGAGCGCTATTTGCGTTTTAACGCGGGCGAGGGGCGCACGCCAGAACAGGTGCAAGATTTTATCCGCGCGCTGACGAGTTCGTGCGGTCACCCGCCGTATCGTTTCTTTTTGCGATTGTGTTGCGCAGTGAGCAGCGTTTGATAGGAATAGCGAGCCTGCGGCGCAGCGAGGCTGGTGCGCCTGATGCGGAGATCGGCTATGAGCTTGATGGCCGTTATTGGCGGCAGGGTTTGGCCACCGAGGCGGCGCGCGAGCTGCTGCGCTTCGGCTTTGCCGAGCTTGGGCTGCATCGCATTACCGCTGATTGTATTGCCGAGAACGAAGCTTCGGCACAAGTGCTTGAGCGCATCGGTATGCGGCGTGAGGGCCGCCTACGCGAGACGAAGTATTTTAAAGGTCGCTGGTGGGACTCGCTAGTTTATAGTATTTTGGCACACGAATGGTTGTCTTGATTTCGACCTACGAGCTTGGCCGCCAGCCCTTCGGCCTGGCCTCGCCCGCCGCCTGGCTGCGCCGTGCCGGGGCCGAAGTGGTATGCTGCGATACCGCCGTTGCCGCCCTCGACCGTACAGCAGTGCGCCAGGCGCAACTGGTGGCATTTTATGTGCCGATGCACACCGCCACGCGTTTAGCTGCGCCACTGATCGCCGAGGTGCGCGCGCTCAACCCGCAGGCTGTGCTCTGCGCCTATGGCCTGTATGCGCCGATGAACAGTGATCTGCTGCGTTCGCTTGGTGTGACCCATGTCTTCGGCGGCGAATTCGAGGCCGCGCTGACCGCACTTTATACGGCGCTGCAACACGGCGAAATGCCGCCCGCTCAGGCGGAGATCGCGCTCAACAGGCTCACCTTTATCACGCCCCAACGCGCCGATTTGCCGCCGCTCACCGCCTATGCCAAGTTGGAGATGGGCGCTGGTGAGCAGCGCACGGTAGGCTACACCGAGGCCAGCCGCGGCTGCAAACACCTCTGCCGCCATTGCCCAGTGGTGCCGGTCTACGGTGGGCGCTTTCGTATAGTGGCGCGCGCTGTAGTCCTTGAGGATGTTCGTCGTCAGGTGCTGCTCGGGGCGCAGCATATCACCTTCGGCGATCCCGATTTTTTTAATGGCCCCGGCCACGCCATTCCGCTGGTGGAAGCGCTGCACGCTGAATTCCCGGCGTTGAGCTACGATGTGACGATCAAAGGTCGAGCATGTGCTGCAACAGCGCGCCCTGCTGCCGAAACTGCGCGAGACGGGCTGCGTGCTGATCACTAGCGCGGTCGAGGCGCTCGACGACGGCATTCTGACGCGCTTCGACAAACGCCATAGCCGTAGTGATGTGGCCGAAGCCGTGCGCCTGGTGCGCGCAGCGGGTATTGCGCTTAACCCAACCTTTGTCGCCTTTACGCCGTGGACGACGCGCGCCGTTTATCGGGATTTCCTGCAATTTATTGCCGAGCAGGACTTGGTCGCCAATGTCGCGCCAGTGCAGTACGCCATCCGCTTGTTAATTCCGCGCGGCTCGCTGCTGCTTGATCTGCCCGAGGTGCAGGCGCTGGTTGGTCTCTTCGACGAGGCCGCACTTTGCTACCGCTGGCAGCACCCCGACCCGGCGATGGACGCCTTGCAACGCCAGATTGAGGTGCTGGCGCAGAGCGAAGCTGCGCGCGGGCCACGTCAGGACTTTTTCGCCCAGGTCTGGGAGTTGGCCCACGACGGCACACCGCTGCTGCTGGAGCACCGCCTGCCGCGCCCGCCCATTCCCTATCTTACCGAGCCGTGGTACTGCTGAGCGGAACCGACGACGGGGCAGTTGGCTCCGATGTAATGTTTAAACCGCAGAGGGCGTAGAGGGGTGAACCGCAAAGGCGCAGTACCACACGAGGCATTGAGGCTGCGGTACAGAGTGCTCTATGGCAATGCTCTACCAGCAAACGTTGTGCTTTTGGCGTCTTTATGGTTAAAATGCCCGGGCTTTGTGCGCTCTACGGTAAAAAGAAATGACCAATCAGCCAAGAGTTTTGCTGCTGACCACAGCGTCTTCCTACCGAGCGATGGCCTTTGTGTCGGCGGCACAACGGCTCGATGTTAAAGCGTTGGTTGCGATCGATACGCCGACAGCGCTTGTGCGCGAGCGTAACGATTGCATCGAGCTGGATTTCGCCCGAGAAAAGGCTGCGCTAGCGGCGATCACCGCGCTGCACGCGCATATGCCACTAGCGGCGATTATCGCGGTTGACGATAGCGGCGGCCTGTTGGCTGCCCGCGCTAGTGCGCGCTTCGGCCTGCCGCACAACGATCCGCAGGCTGCCGAGGCGGCGCGCGATAAGTACCTGATGCGAACGCTCTTCGCCCGTGCGGGCGTGGCTTCGCCCCCGTTTCGGCTCTGTTCCACCGATGACGATCTGCCGCAGCTGGCGCAGCAGATCAACTACCCTTGTGTGGTAAAACCGTTGCGTCTTAACGGCAGCCGTGGCGTGATCCGCGCCGATGACGAGGCGCAATTCGTGGCGGCGGCGCAGCGCCTTGGGCGTCTGCTACGCAAAATTGATGGCGACGGGCCGCAGCCTTTTCTGGTGGAAGATTTTATCCCCGGCTTCGAGGTGGCGCTGGAAGGCCTAATCGATAACGGACGGCTACAGCTACTGGCGCTTTTCGACAAGCCCGATCCGCTCGATGGACCGTTTTTTGAGGAGACGATCTACGTCACACCTTCGCGACTGCCGGACGATGTGCAGCAGGCGATCGTCGCAACAGCGGCGGCGGCGGCGCAGGCGGTGGGGCTGCGCACCGG
>JAAUTF010000577.1 GCA_012031775.1 Candidatus Altimarinota bacterium
GGCGCGCTGCCCGCTGCGTATGCCGCCTGGATCGCCGCGCACGAGCCGGATAGCGCCGCGCTTGATCGACAGCGCACACAAGCGCGCGAACTGGCCTATCGCCGCTGATCAGCGTGCTCACACCGGTCTTCGACCCCGACCCGCAGGTGCTGCGCGCTACGCTCGACGCGGTGCTGGCGCAGAGCTACGATCATTGGCAGCTCTGCATCGCCGACGGTGCCTCGCAGCACCCGCTGATAGCGCCGCTGCTCGATGAGTACGCTGCGCACGACACACGTATCGTTGTGCAGCATCTTGACGAAAACGCAGGCATCGCTGGCAACTCGAATGTCGCGCTGGCGCTGGCCACTGGCGAGTTTGTGCTGCTGCTCGACCACGATGATCTGCTCGCGCCCGAGGCGCTGTTTCTTGTCGCGCAGCAGCTAAATAACGATGCCGAGGCCGATGTCGTCTACTTCGACGAGGATAAAATCAGTGCCGACGGCCTGACGCGCCACAGCCCCTGGTTCAAACCGCGTGCCTTTTCGCCTGATCTGCTGCTGGCGACCAATTATCTGATGCACGCTGCCTTCCGCCGTAGCCTACTGCTGGAGCTGAAGGGCTTCGACCTCGACAAAAACGGCGCGCAAGATTGGGATCTGAGCCTGCGCGCGGTCGAGCGAACACAGCGCCTGGCGCACATCCCGCGTGTGCTCTACCACTGGCGGCAAGTGCCCGGCTCGGCGTCTGCCGATGCGAACGCCAAACCATGGGCCATTCCGGCACAAGTGCGCGCGGTGCAGGGCCATCTGGAGCGCAGCGGTGTGCGCCATGCCGAGGCTGTGTATGAAAACGGCGTGCGCGTGAACTGGCCGACCTATGGCCTTAAAGTGTCGATCATCATCCCAACAAAGGATAAGGTCGCGCTGTTGCGCGCCTGCCTGACATCGATCGCGCGTTTGACAAATTATCGCCACTACGAAATTGTGCTCGTCGACACCGGCAGCGTCGAGCTAGAGACGGCGGCCTACTATCGTGAGCTGGCGCATCAGCCCTTCGTACGTATCGTAGAGTACAGAGGCGAATTCAACTGGTCGCGCGCGAACAACCTTGGCGTGCGCGCAGCCAACGGCGATCGGCTGCTTTTCCTTAATAACGATACCGAGGCGCTCGATGCGCGCTGGCTCGATGAGTTGGTGGGCTGGGCTGAGCGCCCCGAGGTGGGTGTTGTCGGCGCAAAACTGCTGCGCCCCGATGGCACGATTCAGCACGCTGGTATCGCAATCGGCGTGGCCGGCCACGGCAGCCATCTCTTCGACGGCGATCGCGAGGGGGCTTATGGCCCCTTTGGCTCGGTGGAATGGGCCCGCGATTTGATGGCCGTCACCGGCGCTTGCATGCTGATGCGGCGCGAGGTCTACGAGCAACTCGGTGGCTTCGACGAGGGCTACGCTGTGGGCTACAGCGACATAACCTTTTGTTTGAAAGCACACGCTGCCGGTCTGCGTGTGCTTTACACGCCACACGCACGATTGCTGCACCACGAGGGCGCGACGCGCGGCTTCGATCTGCCGCCCGCCGACGTGCTGCGCGCGACGATGGAGATGCTGCCGACGATACAGGTCGGCGACCCCTACTTCAGCCCGAATCTTTCGCCGGTCGAGCGACGGCCTGCTGTTGCCGAACCCGGTGGCGAAAGCGCCTTCGAGCGCCTGGCGGCGATCCTCTACGCCTACGATTTGCTCGCCGATCGGCGCTTGGGGGAACGGTTTGCGACGGCGGGGGGACGATGGGGAGGCGGGGGGACGATAGAGGGTCGCACGATGCGGGTGATGTGCCGTATCGGGTTCGTGTGTTGTTGGCGACGCCGGATTTGGGGTTGAGCGGTGCGCCGTTGATTCTGGCCGATCTCGCCGAGGGTTTGCGGGCTGCGGGGTATGCGGTGACGGTGACATCGACGGGCCGTGGGCCGCTTGCTGCGCGCCTGGAGCGCGCCGGTGTTGTGGTGCATACCTCGACCGATGTGCTTGGCGATGCGACCGTAGGTTTCGCGCTTGTGCGTGACTACGATATATTGATCGCCAATACTGTGCAGTGCAAACGCCTGATCCACGCTGCCCGCGCTGTCGGCAAGCCGGCTATCTGGTGGCTGCACGAGAGCGGTTTTGGTCGCCGGATGATCGAGAACGAGCCGATCGCCGCTAGCGCACTGCAAGCCGCAGCCGCCTTGGTCTTTCCAGCACGGGCGACGGCTGATCTGTATGCCGACCTGGTTTCACCGGGGCGGGCGCACCATGTGTACTATGGCATTGCACCGCTGGCTACGAGCGCTGATGCACCGTTTGCCCCGCCGGTCGGCAAGTTTAGCGTGCTCTGCCTGGGCAGCGTTGAAGCGCGTAAAGGCCAAGATGTGCTGCTGCGCGCGCTCGAGAGCCTGGCTGACGATGTGCGCGATCGTGTCGAAGTTTACTGCCTCGGCAGTGTGCTAGAGCCAGCCTACTTTCAGCAGATCGCGCCGCGCGCCGGCGCTGGCAATCTGCACTTCCTCGGCAGTGTGCCCCACGAACAGGCGCTGGCTGCGCTGCGCAGCTGCGATATCTTTGTACTGCCGAGCCGCGACGAGGTGCTGCCGATCGCATTGTTAGAGGCGATGGCCGCAGGCAGGGCGATCGCCACGACCCGTGTGGGCGGCATACCGGAAGCAATTCGTCACGAGCAGGAAGGCCTGCTCTTCAACTCCGGCGATTTCCGCACGCTCGCCGCCCAGCTAACTCAGCTCGCTCAGGATGAAGAGCTGCGGCAGCGCCTCGGCGGCGCTGCCGCGCAGCGCCACGCCGAGCATTTCAGCGCCGCGCGCTTCATCAGCGAGATGGAGGGAGTGATAAAACAGGTGCTTTGAGCTTTAGGATGCGCCCAAAGCTCAAAGCACCGCTTCGTTATGAATCTGCTCATCATCAGCCACGACGTGATCGGCAGCCGCATGGCCGGGCCGGGCATCCGCTATTGGGAGCTGGCGCGGGTGCTAGCGCGTGCCCACCGGGTGACGCTGCTGGCACCGCAACCGATCGATGCGCCACCGCCAGGTGTGCGCTGCGGCGCTTTCGCCATCGGCAGCTTTGGCGCACTAAAGCCCTGGCTCGCTGATGCCGATGCCGTGCTCGCCAATGGTGCCGTGCTGCAATTTCATTCGGAGCTCGCCGCTGGCCCGCCGCTGTTACTCGATCTCTACGATCCGACGGCGCTTGAACACCTGGAGTTGTTTCGCGATGAGACACCCGTGCGTCGCACCGAGCAACACGCTAACGATGTCGCACTGCTGCAAGCTCAGTTGCGGGCGGGAAACGCGTTTATCTGTGCCACCGAGCGCCAGCGCGATCTCTACATCGGTGCGCTGATGGCCGTCGGTCGCCTCACACCTAGCCTAACCGATGCCGACCCTACGCTGCGCGCGCTGATCGATGTGGTGCCTTTTGGCCTGCCCGAGGTGGCGGCGCAGCACGGCGCTCCCGCGTTGCGCGGTGTGTTACCCGGCATCGCTGAGGGCGAGTTGCTTATCTTGTGGACGGGCGGGCTGTGGGATTGGATGGACCCGCAGACGCTGATCGCCGCTATGCCGAGTGTTGTTGCTGCGCTGCCGCAGACACGCCTGGTTTTTCTGGCCGGGCGTCATCCCGGCAATATTGGCGCCGATGCGCACGCCGGACGCAGCGCGCGTGCTGGCCGCAGAAGCGGGCTTGCTGGGCAGCCATATCTTTTTCTACGACGATTGGGTGCCCTACGCGCGCCGCGCCGATTTTTTGCTAGAATCCGATCTGCTGGTATCATTGCACCGGCCCGGGCCGGAAAGCGCTTATGCGGCGGTGCGCTCGCGCTTTCTTGATCATCTCTGGGCCGGGCGCGCTAGCATGGTGAGCAGCGGCGATGCGGCGGCCGCGCTTGTCGAGCGCCATGCGCTTGGCCGCACTGTGCTTCCTGGCGATAGTGCTGCCTGCGCCGAGCAGCTTATCACTCTGCTCAGCGATGCCGTATTGCGCGCCGAGTGCGCCGCGAACGCGGGCAGGCTTGCCGCCGCGTTTAGCTGGGAGCGTGTCGCGCAGCCGATTCTGGCTTTTTGCGAGCGGACTATCACTGAATTCAGGAGTCAGGAGTCAGGAGTCAGGAGTCAGGAGTCAGGAGTCAGGAGTCAGGAGTCAGGAGTCAGGAGTCAGGAGTCAGGAGTTTAGGT
>JAAUTF010000578.1 GCA_012031775.1 Candidatus Altimarinota bacterium
GTAAGGCAGCGCCGCCGCCCGACGCCGAGCCCGCAACTGAGGCCCCTCGCACTAGCGTGCGCCGCATTGTCATCACCCGCGACTCTTAAAGATATGTGCTTGGTGGTGGTGCGAGCACCACCACCAAGCACAACCCACTATGACACGTGTCATCATCTACTCGGGCAAAGGCGGAACCGGCAAGACAACGATCTCGGCGGCGACGGCAGCCTTGCTCGCCGCAAGCGGACGCCGTACGCTGGTGCTCTCTAGCGACCCCGCGCACTCGCTCGCCGATGTCGTCGGGATCGCGGTCAGTCGGGATCGCCCGACGCCGATCGCGCCCGGCCTGTATGCTCTCGAGATCGATACGATCTACGAATGGCGGCACAACCTCGGCGGCTTTCAGCAATTTGTCGCTAGCAGCTACAGCAATCGTGGCGTCGACCGCTCTACCGCTGCCGAATTGGCCAATCAGCCTGGCCTCGATGAGATTTTGGCCTTGCAGCGCGTGATGAGCGAGGCTCAGAGCGGGCGCTGGGACGCGATTGTGGTTGATACCGCGCCCACTGGCAATACCCTGCGTTTGCTCGCCTACCCCGAGTTGATTATCGGCGGCGAGACCGGCAAGAAATTTTTTCGCGTCTATCGCGGGTTGGCAAATGTTGCGCGCCCCTTCCGCCGCGACTTGCCCGACGACCGCTTTTTCGACGAGGTCGGCGCGCTAATGCAGCGTATGGAAGACCTCTCGGCCTTTCTTGTGAGCCCCGAGATCTCGATCCGGCTTGTGCTGAACCCCGAGAAGCTGCCGCTCTTAGAGACGCGCCGCGCCTATACGTTTTTGAACCTCTACGGCCTGCTGCTCGACGCTGTGATGGTCAATAAGATTCTCCCTACCCGCGCCGATCTCGGCAGCTACTTCGATTACTGGACTGGACTGCAGCGCGGCTATATTGGCGAGATCGAGACCAGCTTTATGCCGACGCCTATTTTCAAAACGGTGCTGCAAGACGGCGAGCCGATCGGGGTCGAGCGCCTGCTCGCGGTTGCCGAGGCAACGTTTGGCAGCCAGGATCCTGGGGCTATTCTCTACGACGAGCGCCCGATCTGGCTGGAGCAGTGGAACGACGATGGTGACGCAGGGCTCTACGAGCTTTGCTTGCGCCTGCCTTTCCTCGCCGATGAGCAAGTTGAACTGGCGCGCGCGGGAACCGATCTCACAGTGACCATCGACCGTATTCAGCGTACCATCGCTCTGCCGCGCATTTTATACGATTGCGAGCTTGGCGATTACCGTTATGAAGATGGTGTGCTGCGGCTTGAATTTCGCGAAGGCTTGAACGAGCTTATTCCTGAGCCGACAGGCGACGTACGTGTTGAAGCGGCGTAGGGACGCAGCATACTGCGTCCCTACGCGATTGCCACGCTACATCCCTACTGCCTGAGCTTATAGGCTACCGGCTACATGTGCGAGCATAAAACTGCACTACAACCTGTAACCTGTAACCTGTAACTTACAGTATGCAACTACTCATCATCTCCGGTTACGCAAAAACCCTACAGAGCGCGATGGCACTGGCGACGGCGGCGCGCGCCGGCTGAGCAGGGCAAACGTGTGTTGCTGGCCAGCCTGGGGCCGACACACGTGCTCGGCGCGTTGCTTGGTCAGACGCTCGGGCCACGTCCGCTTGAGCTGACGCCGCAGCTTGCGGCGATGGAAGTGCTGGCGATCGATGAGGTGAGCAAGCGCTGGGAGGATCTGCGCCCAGGCTTTCGCAGCGGGCTTGCCGCACGGCTGCGCGATATCGGTGCCGATGAATTGCCGGCTTTTCCAGGCCTCGATGCAACCGGTGCCTTGCTGGTGGCTGAGCGCGCGCGCAAAAATGGTGGCTTCGATCTGCTGGTGACCGACGGCCCCGCGCCTGATCTTTTGTTAAGCGCGCTAAGTTTTCCCGATGCGGTGCGCTGGCTGGTGCGCCTGCTCTTTGGCCTCGATCGTGGCAATGGGCGCACGGTTACATCGCAAGAGCGCGCGATTATTCCGGTGGCGCTCATCCCGTCGAGCACGGCGGCACCGCTACAAGATCTGCGGGTTGCGCTCGAAACGCAGCGCGACTCGCTCTTCGCCGAGAACGGCGCACGGGTGCGGCTAGCGCTCGACGGCTTTGAGCTACCCCTGCCCGCAGTGCGCCAGGCGCTCACTGGGCTTGGCCTCTACGGCCTCGGCTGCGACTATTTGCTGGTGGATGCGGTTGCTGATGCGATCGACGCTGAAACGCGCACCACGTTTACCCCGCGCGCCGAACATGTGCGCCCGATCTGCTGGTGGCCACCATGCCCCGCGCTGCTGCTGAACTCGCTGAATGGGCGCAGCGCGGCGCAGCCATCTATCGCAATACGGCGGTCTTGCCAGTGGAGCAAGGTGCTGCGGAGCGCACCAAAGGCATTCGTCTGGCGATACCGTTTATTGAGGCCAAAGCGCTCGACATTATTCTCTCTAACGAAGAGGTTGTCACCCGCTTGGGGCCGTATCGCCGCCACCTTCTTCTTTCCGGTGTGAGCAGCGGTGGTAAACTGCGCGCCCGTGTCGAGAACGAAGTACTCAGCCTCTGGGTCGAGGGTGGATGACATATGCTACCCACGCATGCAACAACCGAGCGCGTTCCTGTCGCGCACAGCTGCCCGCCGACCGCCAAGTATCTCACCTATCTGGCCGAAGTCGGGCGCGCGCTGCAAGGCAAACTGAATGCACGCGAGCGCAAACGCCTTGAGGGCGAGCGAGCGCTGCTCGAGCGGGCGCGTTTTGTGCGCGTTAACGGCCTTATTCAGCACTACCTCGATGCTGGCCCGCGCGATGGGCCGACGCTGCTGCTGATTCATGGCTGGGATTGCTCGGCCTACTGGTGGCATCATATCATCGATCCGCTGGCGGCGGCGGGGTACCGAGTGATCGCCGCCGACCTGCGTGGCCACGGCTTTAGCGAGAACGACGCGCAAGCAAATTATACGGTCGCAGCTTTTAGCAGTGATCTGGCTGCGCTTGCCGATGCGCTCGGCCTCAAGCGCTTTCATCTGGCGGCCTTCTCGCTGGGCGCTTTTGTTGGCCTGCATTATGCGGTAGCACAGCCGCAACGGGTGCGCTCACTGCTCTTCTTTAACTTTGCTCTGCTACAGCACAACGCCGCTGCCGAGCGCGTCGTGCCTGGCTTGCTCGGCTTTATGTTCAATCGCGTGCTACGCCCGATCGAGCGACGCAACCTGTGGTGGATCCCCTTTCTCTACACGCGCTTGGTGATGGCGCAGCATACGCCGCCGGTCAGCGATGTACGCCTCGGAACCCTCGGCCTGCGCTTCTGCGACCCGGCAGCTGTACGCGTTTCGACGACTGAACTTGTCAAGCGCGCGACCTTAGACGCCGTTCCCCAACAGGCACAGGCGCTCCAGGTGCCGCTGCTGCTCGTGGCCGGCAAGCAAGACCCGCTGATGCCGCCACAGGGCGGGCGCGCGCTGGCCGAGTTGGTGCCCCAGGGCCGCTACCTGGAAGTGCCGAAATGCGGCCACCTCATCCTCTTCGAGCTGCCAGCACGCGTGGTGTTAATCATGAAAGACTTTCTTGCAGATTCGTGAAGGAACAACGTACCAAAAGAACAAGAACATACCCCAATGCGGCCTAGCTATAGCTGACGAAGTTTGTTCTTTTGTTCGCTAGTTCTTTTGTTCATTTCGAGGACAACTTATGCAACTACTTCTTCGCTCCGGCGGGCAGATCGCCAACGTGCATATGGATCAGGTCGGCGATCAGACGGTGATGGTAGGTGAGCATAGCTACCGCATTACGCGTATGGCCCAGCGCGTGCGTAAGCTGGCCACACGTATGTGGGGCGCGGCAGCACCTGCCGTGCTTGATCAGCGTCTCATCTTCGAGGCGACCGATAGCTACATCCCCGGCAGCCAGTGGGGTGATAGTGGCAGCTTCTCGCCCGCCGGTGGCGCTACGGTGGCGCTCGGGCGCTGGAATGAAGATGCTACCGTCGCTATTGCGCTCCACGAGCTGGCGCACGAGATGCATATGCGCGCTGGTGGCTACGACGATAGCGATGGTGTGCTGCGCGAGGCGCTCGCCTTGCTTGCCGAGCGCGAGGCTGGGCTCAAACGCGAATTCGACCGCGAGCCGTCACTACACCGCCAGCAATCTGGTGATCGAGCTCTGTGAGTTGTCCGCCT
>JAAUTF010000026.1 GCA_012031775.1 Candidatus Altimarinota bacterium
GCACTTGCGACAAGTGGTACAGCGGCACTTCCGGCTTCAATTCTCAGGCGGAACAGCGCCCAGCGCTCGTCGGGGATGCGCCCGGCGGTGTCGGCTGGCACGAAGATACCCGCTGTCACCGCGATTGCGTCGAGCCCACCGTAGGCCAGCGTGGCCTGGTCGAGCATGGCGCGCACACTAGCCCGGCTGGTCATGTCTGCCTCAAGGCCCACTGCTGGCCCACAGCCTGAGATGCCGCTACCGGCCACACCGATGCCCAGGCCGTGTTTTGCCACAATGGCATCGGCGGTGGCCTGGGCCGCCGCGCCGTCTTTGTCGGTACAGACCACGTGCGCGCCCTCGCTGGCCAGGCGCAGCGCCAATTCACGCCCGATGCCGCTGCCGCCGCCGACTACAGCGATCACCTGGCGCGCTAGCTCTTTCTCGGGCGGCATACGTTTGAGCTTGGCCTCTTCGAGCAGCCAGTATTCGATGTCGAACGCTTCCTGCAAAGGCAGCGCAGTGTAGCTGTCGATCGCCTCGGCCCCGCGCATCACTTCGACGGCGCAATTGTAGAATTCGGCCGTCACCCGCGACTCGCTCTTGTCTTTGCCCCAGGCGATCATGCCCAGCCCCGGAATGAGGATCACCGTTGGGTTCGCATCGCGCATCGCGGGCGAGTTGGGGCGCTTATGTGCCTCGTAGTAGGCGGCGTAGTCCGCGCGGTAACGTTCCAACCCGGCACTCAGCGCCGCCTTGAGTGCCTCGCTATCGCCGTGTTGCGGGTTCCACTCGACATAGAGCGGCTTGATTTGGTGCGCAGAAAGTGGTCGGGGCAGCTGGTGCCAAGCTCGGCCAGGCGTGGCGCGTGGTGGCTGTTCACAAAACGCAGGATGCTTGCATCCTCCTGAATTGTGCCCACCATACGTTTGAACTGACCGATCTGCCCGCGCAGCCAGGGCAGAATTGCGGCGAAAACGGCGTGCCGCTCAGCCTCGCCCAACGCCTGATAGCGCTCGCCGCCGAAGGTTTGTTCACCTTTATCGTGGGCTTCGATGAACCGCGCCGCACGCTCGATCAGATCGAGCGTTAGCTCGTAGCACGCCTTATCGTCGTCGGCCCAATTGATCAGGCCGTGCCCGCCGAGGATCACACCTTGTGCTTGCGGGTTGGCCTGCACAATTTCCTGCAGCTTCAACCCCAGGTCGAAGCCAGGGCGCTGCCAGGGCGTCCAGATCACCGTATCACCATAGATCTCCCGCGTCAGTTGTTTAGAGTGCTGTGCGGCGGCCAGCGCGATCACCGCGTTGGGGTGCATATGGTCGACATGGCGGTAGGGCACGAAGGCGTGTAGCGGTGTGTCGATCGACGAGGCGCGCGGGTTCAGATTGAAGGTTGTGTGCGCGTAGAAACCCACCATCGCATCTTCGATCGCCGTTTTAGGCCCGCGCTCGGGCGCGCGTTGGTAGTGCCCTTGCAGACCGCGCAGCTTCGCTATGGAAAGCGATGAAAAATTATCGCGCTTGCTGGTGCGCAAATCGCCGCCCGAACCTTTAACCCACAGCACCTCAACTTCTTCGCCACTGAGTGGCTCAGGCATAACGATTTTTGCCGACGTATTGCCGCCGCCCGTATTGGTGATGCGCTGATCACTGCCAAGCAAATTCGAACGATAGACCAGCCGCTCTACCGGGTCAAGCGCGTCGGCGTGGGCGTCGTCCCAGGCGTATGTGACGTGTTGGAAACGTGTATTATCCGTTGTCACGGGATGTTCTCCGGTTCTTCCAAATCCCTGCTTTCACCCCCGCCCCGCCAACACGTCCTGCTCGTAGCTACGTACTTCATCGAGGAAAGCCATACCGATTGGTGCCTCGTGGCGCAGGCAAACACGTCCCAGACCGCGCCCAGGGCAGGCCTTTTAGCTCTTCCATCAGCGCCAGGCGGCCAGTTGTATCGCCGTCATCCTCCATTTGGCGCAGCGTCTGTGTCGGTTCGAGCAGCGCCAGTAGCAGCGCACGCTGGGCGTTACGCGCGCCGATGGCCCAGGCTGCCACGCGGTTGATGCTCGCGTCGAAGAAATCCAGGCCGATATGCGTGCGGCCCAGGAAATCGCCGCGCACCAGCTCCTGCATCACCGCCTGCAACTCGTCGCTAAAAGTCACCACGTGGTCGCTATCCCAGCGCACACCGCGGCTCACATGCAGCAGCAGCTCGTCGACATACAACAACACGGCGGAAATCTTATCTGAGATGACTTCAGTGGGGTGAAAGTGGCCGGCGTCGAGGCAGAGCAAAGTGTCAGGGTGGCGGACGGCGTACCCCAGGTAGAACTCGTGCGAGCCGACGGTGTAGCTCTCGGCGCCGAGGCCAAAGAGCTTGGCTTCCACAGCATCGCGGTTATGCTGCGGGTCGATGGCTTCGGCCAGAATGCGGTCGAGCGCTTCGCAGAGCCGCATCCGCGGTGCTAATCGGTCGGCGGGCGTGTCTTTGGCACCGTCCGGGATCCAGATATTGGTGACGCACGGTGTACCGAGGGTTGCGCCGAAATGCGCGCCGATGCGTCGCGAGGCGATGCAATGCTCAACCCAGAACTGGCGCACAGCGGGGTCGCGGTGGGCAAGCGTATAGCCATCGGCAGCGAGCGGATGCGAAAAACAGGTCGGGTTAAAATCGAGGCCGCGCCCTGGCTTTGGCCCAATCGAGCCAGGCGGCAAAATGCTCGGGGCCAAGCGCATTACGCTCAACTTTGGTATTGCCGGTCTCAGCGTAGATCGCGTGCAAGTTGAGGCGATGTTGGCCGGGGATGAGGCGGTAGGCCAGATCGAGATCGTTGCGCAGCTCATCGCCATTGCGCGCCTTACCAGGGTAGTTGCCGGTAGCAGCGATGCCGCCTTCAAGCGGCCCGCCGGGATTCTCAAAGCCGCCGACATCGTCGCCCTGCCAACAATGCAGGCTCAGCGCGACCGTAGCGAGGCGGGCGAGCGCAGCTTCGGTATCAACACCAAAGGCGGCGTAGCGTTCGCGCGCCAGGGTATAACTGCTCTCCACTATGCGCGAGTCGGGTTTCATCGCGTGCTCCCTCATAAGATAGCAAACCTTGCTCTACTGACCAGAGTGCATACGCTATAGCATACTAGACCCATACGCTGCGGTTAATCCAGGTGAAACACTTCCTCTAGTTGTAAAAACATCTCATCGGCGCGCTTGCCGTCCGCCGACTCGACGTAGGGGGCCATAAACTCTTGCCAGCGCGCGTTGACGTCAGTGGCTGCCATCTGCGCTTGCGCCGCAGCCAGACCCTCTGGCGTTTCAACATAGCCGAACAGCAGGCCATCGTCGCGCACAAACAGCGAATAATTATGCCATCCGGCAGCGCGTAGCGCAGCGAGCATCTCGGGCCAGACGTGCTGATGATGAGCCTTATACTCGTCGAGCTTATCGGCGCGCACCTTTAAGAGAAATGCAACTCGCTGCATCGAACACTCTCCTGAAACTGAATAAGAAGTATTGTCTTTCGATTGTCTTATCGTAGCAAACAGCAATTATAATGTCAAGTATATCGAAAGGGAAACTTATTTTTCTTCTTTCGTTTTGGCGAAACTATGGTATGCTACAATTCAAACAAAACCTGCTCACCAAGAACAATCCTCCTGAATTCTGAATCCTGAATTCTCAAACCATGACCCAAAGCGACCAGCCCCCATCAACCGAACGCCGTCGCGAGCAGATCATCGGGTATCTGAGTGCGCGCGACCGTGCCTCGGTTGGCGAACTCAGTCAGGCGCTGAACGTCTCCGAAGTGACGATCCGCAAAGATCTGGATGTGCTAGAAACTCAGGGGCTGTTGCTGCGCGTTCATGGTGGGGCGATGGCGTCGGGGCGAGGCCGCCTCGAGATGCATTTTGCAGCGCGTGAGCAGGAGCATCTGGAAGAGAAACGGCGCATCGCGCAGGCCGCCGCACGCCTTGTCCAGCCAGGGCAGCGCATCTTTCTCGACGGCAGCACAACGGCGCTGCAGATGGCGCGGCTGCTGAAAGACCGCGAGGAATTAACAGTGGTCACCAACGGCCTCTACACGGCTCTGGAACTCAACTTCAGTGTGGGCGTGACCACCATCGTCGTCGGCGGCATCATGCGTCATCGTTCGAGCTCGCTCGTCGGCAGCCTAAACGCCGACCTGCTGCAGCGCCTGCGCGTCGATATCGGCTTTTTCGGTGCCAAAGGTGCAACTGCCGAGGGCTTGATGGAGGGCGATCTCGAAGAAGCCCAACTCAAGCAGCGCCTAGTGCAGATCGCCGCTGTCGCCGTCGGCATCGTCGACGCAAGCAAATTTGGCATCAATGCCTTCAGCGTCTTTGCGCTGCCCAACGAGATCGACCGCATTATCACCGACACCGCCGCTCCGCCCGCGATCGTCGAGACCTTGCGCGCGCAGAACATCCTGGTAGACATGGTGTAGTCGCATCCGCATAGCGTGCAAACATCGCCAACTTGTCGCCTCTCAAACCGTTTCGGCTGGCTGTGCTTCTAACCAGCGTTGCAGTGCGCCGTGAATGATGGCTTGCTTCGCACTGATCTCTCGATCATCGCCGAGTTGTTCAGCTGCGAGCAGCAAAATTTCGAACTGGCGTAACCGGTACAGTTCTTGATGATAGCGATCCATACGGTCGTGCGCGGCGCGCGCCTGTGTGTAGATGAATACACCGATGCCCTGGCTGATAGCACCTATGACGGCAGTCAGCGCGCTCGTCCACTGTGAGTCTGTTGTAGCACCGGTGAAAAATGTCCAGCCACCGTAAAATATGAGCGCCGCCCCAACTATCGAGGACGCAATCGCCGTGAGGAAGTACCACCACGATTGGCCTTGCACCTCGCGGTAATGAGCTTCGATCTGGCTGGTAAAGCCAGTCTTAGCATCTTGCAGACTTCGATGGAGTTGTGCTGCATGGCCTACATTCTGATACGCTAACGCAATCTGATTAACATACGTCTGCAACACGGTGATTGTCTGGGGAGAGATCGGATCGCGCGCCGCCGGTCGACCAAAATCGAACCAAATAACGCCGAGGCAGTCTTGCCCAGACAACAGCGGTAGGCAAAGGGCGTGCTGGCTGCCACGATCACGCATTACCTGAGGGATGTGCTCGTCGGTATGGGTTGCGGGTGCGGTGTTCCATAAAGCAATTTCCTCACTGCGCTGTGTCTGGAATACCCGCAGCGATATCACATCCAGATTGCGAAAGCGTTCACGTTGCGTCTGATAAAGTGCAGTGCTCGCAACAATCTGTTCGGTTGCTACGCGTGGCTCCGGCTCTGGTGCTGGTAGTGTACCTGCGATTGTAGTGCCACCGTATGCATTTCGCACCACTATCGGTAGCCAAATCACCGCCTCTGCCCTAACTGCCTGGGCCGTCAGGCTCACTGCCTTTGGCAGCATTACGTTGTACTCCGAGCGAACAATGGATTGCAAGGTATCGAGTAGCGTTACCAAACGTTGATTTTGTTGTTGATGATCGTGAAGAATCTGGTCTTTCTGTAGCGCGATCGCGGCCTGCTCTGCGAAAAGCTCGACCACATGCATATGGATCTCAGTGAAACTATGGGGCTTGGAGTGTTCAAGATTAATAACCCCAAAGACCTCAGTGCCGACGATTACTGGCACAGCAAGCTCAGCCCGGCTGTCGAGGCCGAAGTCGATATACTCGCGCCCGATCTCACTATCCGGATCTTCTCGTTCGCGCTTAATATCTGACACCAAGATCGACCGTTTATCGCGCGCTGCGAGGCCTGTTATGCCCTTACGCTGTTCCTGCTTATCGCTGCCATAAATCGGATCGAAGTAACCAATTTTTTCGCGTAAGTCGGCGTCGACATGTTCAGGCCAGGCCGTTTGGAAAACAAACGTGCCATCGGTATTTCGGAGGGTAATATAACTAAAGCTTGCGCCAACTAGGGTGTGAGCTTGCACTATGATATTATGGAGAATCTGTGCGCGGCTGCGTGACCCCGTGATAGTGCGAATCGCATCGATCAGGCTGCGGTTTCCACGCGATAGCAGTTGAAGACCCGAGAGCTTCTCTAAAGTGTAAATGGCGTTCGCTGCTTGATTAGCGAACAATTTTACTGCGAACTCCTCTACAGTGCTAAATCGTCCAGGCGCATACTTGTTAAGAAATAGCACACCAATTGTCAGTGCTTCATTATCTCGATCGATGCGTAGTGGGATGCCAAGTACGTGCTGCACGCCGCGCTCGCGCAGTGCTGGGGCAAGTGTTTCGTAATTGCCGTCAGCGCGCGAGAACTGTGTCGGTTCGGGGTTGCGTAATACCTCACCAGTTGCGCCCGTTCCATCAAGGCGAGGTGACTCGCGGAAGCCATTGCGTGGAAACCAGTAGTTTTCGATGATTACCAGCGGCTCATGATAGCGACCCATCTCGGGAGACTGCAGCCGATGGATGACTGCCTCAGTGGCTGTAGTGGCGCGGAGAGCGTGTTCGCAAATCGTTTGCAATATCGTTTCACGATCGCCTGCGAGCAGTGATCGATTGATTCCAGCGATTACAACAGCAATATTCTCCAGCGTAAGAGTGCGATAGATGGTCAGCGACAGCTGACGGCTAATCGACTCCACAAGATCACGATCGTAAGGTGTAAAGGCATCAGTGCGATCGCGCACATAAGCGGTAATCACCCCGACCACGGGTGGATTTATTATATCTGCTGGCTCGGAACGCATCGCCACGACCAGCATTGAGTGATCGGTGCCGGGGAGAAAGGGGGTCGCGCGGAACTCCGGATGCTCAAGCGCGTGTGGCACGATGCGGCTGCGCCCGTCGGCGAGCACGCTGCCGGCGAGTCCCTCACCTGCCTGAAAGATGCGACCAACATTGGCGGGTGGGTCTACAGAGCCTGGTGGCTCGTTAGCGCTCACCCAGGCGCGTACGTGGGGCGCAGCATTATCTAACAGGCGCTCGGTGCGAAAAAATGTGCAGTTCTTAGCTCCGATACCATCACGGATGACTTGCAATACCGTACGCAGCAGTTCGCGCCCCTCCAATACTTCACTCGCCGCACGGTTTGCCACTGCCAGGAGGCGCTCGTTGCGCTGCTGAAAGTGGCTGCTAATCACCTCGCCCACGATGCGGCGAAAGGCGTCAATATAACGTAATGTGCGATCACCGTAACGCCCATAATATCCCGACTCATCATGATCAAGCATAATCAGACCGATCGGAGTCCCTTTATGCTCAAGTGCCATACCGATCCAAGAACAAATATCATCAGTGGAAGGAGTGTCTATCCACCCCGAGCCGCTCAGCGAGTCGGGGTCAGCACGCAACCTCGGTAAATCGCTGATGATGACCACGCCTTCCTCGCAGACGCGGGTCATCAGCGGGTCTTTGGCGATATTTCGTTGCAGACGTCGGTTAGGCTTTGGGTAATTGTCAAAGGCCAGTAGGTAGCGCTCACTGTTGCTCTGATCGATCAGGTCAATCGTCGCACGATGGTAGCCCACGAGTGGTTCTGCTTTAGCTCCGCAAAGATGATGCGCTTAATAGCTGCTATGTCGTGACCCTCAGCCCAGAACCGATCTTCAATCATTGCAAGATGGGCGATGCTTTGTAGGTAGAGGTCGTTGGCTTCAATGTAGGCGCTCAGCACAGCAGGGTTGAATGGGCATGCAAAGGCGTAGCCATCACGAATCATTACCTCGCGCGCGATATCTTGTGCTTCGTCCTCGAAGCCAAAGACAACGATGACGCCGACAGCTTTTGTCACATCTTCGAGTAGGGAGAAAAGTGTTTGCCACTCAGCACGGCGCTCGGCGTTGAGCCAGAGCACGATGACGCGAAATTGGTGCTCCTGCGCCTCTTCGAGCATTCGCCTGACTTGGCTAAAAGACGTGAGGATGCGTAGATCGAAGCTTGGGCTAGCGCGCAAGAGCTTAAGGGCCTCTTGATGAACAGCACGGAAAGCATCATTTTGCTGCGAACGGTCGATGAATAGTACTTCGGAGCGCATGGTGTCGATAGCGAGCATGCTCTTCACAAAGTCTCCTTGCAAAGTACGGTATTGACGAAACGTTAGGACGAGTAATAATAGTATAGAGCAATTATGAAGGGTTTGCGTTAGAGGTTGTGATATTGCTGGCGGCATAGACGCTAGCAATACCACAGCTTCCTCACAAACCCTTTAGCGTTACGATACAGTCGACAAATTAAGAGAAACAATAAAACATACCCGCCGGGCGAAACTCGCCTAGCGGGTATGTTTTGTAATGAATGTATCGAAACCGTTCGATGGATCTTTGTGGTGGGCGATACTGGACTCGAACCAGTGACCTCATCCGTGTGAAGGATGCGCTCTAGCCAACTGAGCTAATCGCCCGCGTTCCTTTTCAATGCGGGCGATTATAGCATACTCATACGCTACCTGCAAATGAAAAAGCAGCTGTGCCGCCAACGGATTGCAATAGAACTGTATACGGGTGTGCGGCGAAGCCGCCACACCCCGTATACAAAACGAAGTCCACCGATGCTAGGCGCTTACTGCCTCGTTCTGGAGCACCGGCTGCGTGCCGCGGCCCACGCCCCAGTAGATGATGCCGCGCTCGGCCATCTCGGTCGGGTCGTAGAGATTGCGCCCGTCGAGCACCACTGGCTGGCGCATAAAGCTGCGGATCTTCTCCCAGTTCAGCTGCTTGAATTCGTTCCACTCTGTCACCAGCAGCAACGCATCGGCCTCTTTGGCGACATCGTATGCGGTGGCGCAGAAGGTCACTTCTGGCATCATCTCGCCGGCCCGCTCCATCGCCACCGGGTCGTAGGCCTTCACGTGTGCGCCCATCGCTTGTAACGCACGAATAATATCGACCGAGGCCGCCTCGCGCATATCGTCGGTGTTCGGCTTGAACGAGAGGCCGAGTACGCCGATGATCTTGTTGTCGAGGCTGCCCAGCAGCGTCTGCACCTTCTGCACAAATTTCTGGCGCGCGTCTTTATTGATGTCCATCACCGCCTGCAAGAGCTGCGGGTGGCAGCCCGAGGTGGCAGCCATGTGGTGCAAGGCCAGTACATCTTTTGGGAAGCAAGAGCCGCCATAGCCGATGCCAGCATCCAGAAAGTGCGGCCCGATGCGCTTGTCGGCACCCATGCCGCGCGCCACTTCTTTTACGTCGGCACCGAGCTTCTCGCAGATCTGGGCGATCTCGTTGATGAAGGAAATACGCGTCGCCAAAAAGGCGTTCGAGGCGTATTTGATCATCTCGGCGGTGCGTAGGTCGTGATGATCACCGGGGCGTTCAGCGGCTCGTGCAGGCTGGACACTTCCTCGGCGGCCGCGTGATCCATCGCGCCAAGCACGATGCGATCTGGCTTGAAGAAGTCGCTCAGCGCGCTGCCCTCACGCAAGAATTCGGGGTTCGAGACCACCGCGAAGCTCGTGTCGGGGCCGGCGTGCTCGCTGATAATGCTCGTCACCATGTCGCCGGTGCCGACCGGAACTGTGCTCTTGTCGATGATAATTGCGCGTCGCTTCAAATGCTTGCCGATGCTGCGCGCTGCCGATTTCACCTGGCTCAGGTCTGCCGCGCCGTCGTCGCCCATCGGCGTGCCCACAGTGATAAAAATGAAATCAGCCTCCGCCAGCGCCAATGTATAATCGTCCGTAAAGCGCAGACGACCCGAGCGCATATTGCGCTCCTGTAATTCTTCCAGGCCCGGCTCGTAGATCGGCGCTTTCCCGCTGCGCAGCAGCTCTAGTTTCTCCGGGTTGATCTCAACGCACGTTACGTTGTTGCCCAGATCGGAAAAGCATACGCCGGTCGTTAAGCCGACATACCCGGTGCCTACTACACAGATGTTCCTCAAGGTCGTCTCCTTCGTTGCATGTTCAAGGGGTGTTGGCGACGCTGCTGTTGGTGTTACGCGCGCCGCGCTGTATCATGCCGCTGTAACACTATCCCCGCGAGCTAAACAATTGATGAATAGGACAAGCGTACTCTATGAATATTTGCGCCGATAGTGCATGCGGCACGCCTATTCGCCCATGTCGATTTCAACGCCCAGGTTCATGGTTTGCGCGCGCGCCAAGGCCACTGTGCCTACGGCCAGATCTTGCACGGCGTTGCCCACCGATTTAAACACGCTGATCTGCCCGTCGCTGCTGCGCCCAGTTACGGTGCCTAGCACCAGTTCACCGATCTCGCCAGCGATACTGCTTTCGTCGATCAGGTTGCGGGCGCGTGCCTGCACCAGTTCGCCCGCCTCGGCCCAGGCTGCGGCGCGCTGGTCGACAAAGAGTCGTGTGCGCGGTAATAGGTCGGGCGGCAGTTCGGCCATCGCCGGTGTATAGGTACCGATCGCGTTGATATGCGTTCCGGGCCGTACGTCGTCAGCATGAAATAATGGCTCAGTCGAACTAGTTGCCGTGCAGACGACGTCGGCTTGCGCAAGGGCATGCTGCGCGTCTGCTGCCAGCCGAATGTTGATCGTCACTCCGGCACTGCGCAGCTTGCTGGCGAAGATTGCCACATGATCGCGTGTGCGATTGACGATCCAGATGTCTTCGATCGGGCGCACCGCCAGTACGGCCAGTACCTGCGTGAGCGCCTGCCCGCCGACGCCAAACAGGGCAAGCGTTTTGGCGTTCTCGCGTGCCAGCAGCCGTGTCGCCAGGCCGGATGCTGCCCCGGTGCGCAGTGCCGTCAGATAGGTGGCGTCGATCGTCGCCAATGGCCTGCCGCTCGCTGGGTCGATCAGCACTACCAGGGCGTGGATGCTCGGTTTGCCGAAACGCACAGAATTCTCCGGAAAGACTGATACAACCTTCAGCCCCAGCGCGCCGCCTTCGCCGCCGATGCGCGCCGGCATAAACAGGCTCACTGCCTTGTGCTCAGGCACATGGATAGGCGTACGCAGCGGTACCTCGGCTGCTCCGGCTGCAAGCTGCGCAAAGCCGTGCGCTACCGCATCGATCGCATCCGTCATCGGCACTGCCTGCCGCACATCCTCAGCTGATAAGACGCGCATTCCTGACTCCTAACCGAACCACAAAGGCGCAAAGACGCAAAGGCCGGGCATTTTGTGAACCGCCGCGCACGCCGCGCACGCGAAATTCGTATGTGTCTCCCGTCTCCCCGTCTCCCTGTCTTCATCTTGTCAAAAAAGACGCCCGTGCTGCATATGCTGCAACACGGGCGTATTATACGTCTTCTTATCACGCGCTGCTTAATCGTCGGTGACTGCAGCGCTCTCGATCGCGGGACCGTTCTCGATCGCGGGACCGTTCTCGATCGCGGGACCGTTCTCGATCGCGGGACCGTTCTCGGCCACCGCCGAGCCTTCCTCAGGCGTGCCATCGCCGCTCTCGCCAACACGGCGCAGCGAGAGCCCCATGCGCTGGCGCTGGCGATCTAGGCTGATCACCTTGGCCGTCACCGACTGGCCGGGCTGCAGCACGTCGCGCGGCTGCGTCTGCGGGTCGACATCCAGCTCGCTCGCGTGGATGAGGCCCTCGACCGCCTCTTCGACCTGCACAAAGGCACCGAACGGGGTGACATTTGTCACCGGGCCGCTCACCAGTTGGCCCAGCGTATAACGCTGATCGATCGTGTCCCACGGGTTGTCTTGCAGGCGGCGCAGCGAAAGACCAATGCGCTCGCGCTCGCGGTCGATCTCGACTACCACAACCTTGACTTCTGGCCAGGCGAGAGCACCTCGCGCGGGTGGTTGACGCGCTGCCAGCTCAGCTCACTGATGTGCGCCAGACCGTCGGCACCGCCAAGATCGATAAAGGCACCGAAGTTGGTGAGCTGGTTAACGCGCCCGCTAAGCACATCGCCGGGCTGCAGCTCGGTGAGCAAGCGCTGCTTCTGTGCCTTGCGCCACTCTTGGGTTGCGCTGCGCTCGGAGAGCACCAGGCGGTTGCGCTCACGATCGACCTCGATTACCTTCAGCGGAATTTCCTGATTGATCATTTTCTGTAGCGCGTGCTGACGCTCTTCAGCAGCGGTGCGCCCGTGTAGCTGTGCAACCTGCGAGGCCGGCACGAAGCCACGAATGCGGTTGAACTGCACCAGCAGGCCACCCTTGTTGAAGCCAATAACTTTGCAGCGGGTGATGCCGCCATCGCCGTAGAGGCGCTCGGCTGTCTCCCAATCTTTCGCAACCTGGACCATGGTCAGCGAGAGAATAAGGTCGCCCTCACGGTTCTCCGGCTCTTGTACATAGACCTGAATGGTCTCGCCGACGGTGAGCGACTTGAGGAATTCTTCGCCCATCTGGCGCAGATCTTGCGACGGGATGACACCCTCGCGCTTGGTGCCGATCGACACCAGCACACCATTATCCTCGATCTGCATCACCATGCCGTCGCGCAGCTCGCCGCGCTGGGGCCGGGCATAATCGTACTCGTCGAGGAGCTGGGTCCAATCCAGATCGTCGCGATCTTCCAGAGTGACCTGACTCGGCTGCACTGTCATTATCCAAAGCCTCCTAAAAAAGAATTGGGTTTTCTTTATTGACTCCGCCGCCCGACCCAACAAAAAAACGCTACCTCTCCCAGGCAGCGTAAGCAAAGCATTACGTCGGTGTTTCACTGTTGCGGGCGCGCTTCCGTCGCATAATGCTTCGATACACGCACTCTTCAGCAGCGCCTGATGAGGCTCCGCGAATGGTCTGGCTCTCCTTCGCCGAATGGCTACGGCACGTCGTGGAGGGTCGCCGTGGCGGATGTCAATACTATGTTTTACAATGTCGCCGATTATACCCGAGAGGAACGGGTGTGTCAAGGTGATTCGGTGTGGGACACGTAGGGTCGCAGTATGCTGCAACCCTGCCTGTCTTACACCACATCGCATATGAACAATGTCAATCTTTTTCATCTTTCTCGATGGCGTCGGCCTTGCGCCGAGCGGCCCACACAATCCACTTGCAACCACGGTTATGCCAGGATTAGACGCGCTGCTGGGCGGTCCACTGACGCTTGAAGTGGCGCAGCAGCGCCCTGGTTTGTTGCTGCGCCCGATCGATGCCACGCTTGGCATAATTGGCTTGCCCCAGAGCGGCACCGGCCAGGTGAGTATGCTGGCTGGTGTGAATGCCGCTGCCCTGCACGGTCGCCACCAGCCGCATTTTCCGCCGGTTGCACTCCGCCCGCTGCTCGCCGAGCAGAGCGTGTTGAACAGTGCGCGGCAACACGGCTTGCGTGTGGCCTTTGTAAATGCGTTTAGCCCCGGGTTTTGGCAGGCGCTTGCGCATCGGCGCATCCGTCGCTCTGCCAGCCTTGTTGCCGCTGAAGGTGCCGACCTCCGGCTGCGCAACCTTGACGATCTTGCGTCAGGCCGCGCCTTGTCCTGGGATCTGACGAATGCGTCGTTTCATCAGCGCGGCGAGGGCGAAGGTGTGCCGCTTATCACGCCGGAACAGGCTGCAAAAATCTTGCTGCGCTGGGAGCCGATAACGATCTGCTGTTCTTTGAAAGTTTTCTCACCGATCTGGCTGGCCATGGGCGGCTGAATAGTGACCTTTCACACGTGCTGGTCGCGATCGATAGCTTTGTCTATGCATTAGCCCGCGCGCTGCGCCCCCACGATAGCTTGCTGCTCACCAGCGACCACGGGAATATCGAGGACGCAACCACGATGAGCCACACCCGCAATCCTGTTCCGCTCTTCGTTGTTGGCCCGGCAGCACCTCATTTCGGCGCTGTACACGATCTTGTCGGCCTGAAACAAGCGCTGCTGGCCGCCCTAGTTGATCAAGCGCACAGCATATAGCGCACAGCGCGGCCGCGCTCTGCGCTCGGTTCTCCGCTTTCCGCTCTATGTTATGATGTGTTTAACTCTTAACAGCGGTAAAAAAATGACAGATTACTACAACATCTCCGAAGTAGCTGCCGACCTTGCCGACACAACAATACGGTTTGCCACCAAGCCGGGCCTGGCCGACGGTGACCGGATCACGCCGGGCGAGGAGTTGCTGGCCGAGCTTGGCGATATTCCGCCGGCTGCGCGCGTTGCTTCGTTCGGCTGCGGAAACGGCGCACTGGTAGCTGCGCTCGCTGCACGGCTGCGCGGTGGCCGTATCAGCGCGCTCGATCCAAGTTGGATCGCCGTGCAAATAGCGCGGCGTACGCTGCGCCTGAACGGCGCGACCAACGCTGAGATAATCGACGGTATCAGCTTTTTGCCAGCCGGCGCTAAAAACTTCGACCGGGTGCTTATCCAGGTGCCCCAGAGCCGCGTGTTACTACGGCGCTGGCTGCTCGAAGCACAGCGGATGCTTGTGCCGGGGGGGCGGCTCTACCTCGCCGGCCCGCGCGATGGCGGGGCACAGGCCGCGATCGATGATGCGCAGGCACTCTTCGGCCAGGCCGCTGTGATCGGCTACCGCAAAGGTTGGCGCGTGGCCGAGGCGCTGGCACCGCTAAGTACGAGCAGCGGGGAGCCAGCCGCCGCCCAGGCCCCTATGCTTCCGGCGTGGGTAGAAGCGCCGGGGATAGCGCCGGGAAGCTGGATCGAACTCGATCTAACCACGCCCTTCGGACGGCTCCAACTGGTAAGCCTGCCCGGTATTTTCGCCGCGCACAAGCTCGATGCGGGCACAGCGCTGCTGCTAGAACAGCTCTATATCGCGCCAAACACGCGGGTGCTCGACATCGGCTGCGGCTACGGTATCCTTGGCATCGCTGCGCTACGCGCTGGTGCAGTACACGCCGATCTTGTCGATGTAGACTTGCACGCAGTCACCGCAGCCACAGAGAACGTCAGACGCATGGATCTTGCGGCCGACGTACTGGTGAGCGATGGTTTGCAGGCGGTCGCCGACCGCCGTTACGATCTGGTTGTCAGTAACCCGCCCTTTCACACCGGCAAAACGATCGACGAGCGTATGGCGCACGCCTTTATCGCCGAGAGCCGCAAGGTGCTGAACACAGATGGGCGTCTCCTGCTGGTGGCGAACCGCTTTTTGCCCTATCAGCGTGTCCTTGCCGCCCATTTTAGCCAGATCGAACGCATCGCCGAGACGAGTGCGTACCACGTGTTGGCGGCGCAGTAGGGGCGCAGCATGCTGCGCCCCTACTGTGCCTTGATCTCTACATGCGCTACGGTTTAAAGACCATGAACAAGCTCGCCACAATGCTCGATCGTATCGCCGCTTTTTGCGCGCAGCGCGGGGTGCCTGCCTGGCTCGTTGGCGGCAGTCTGCGCGATCTGCTGTTGGGGTACACGCCGCACGACCTCGATGTTGCCGTCGATGGCGATGGCACAGCGCTGGCGCGCGCGTTCGCCGATGCTACCGGCGGTGCCTTTGTTGCACTCGACGATACGCGCAGTACGGCGCGTGTAGTGTTGCCCTTGTTACAGCACTCAGAATTCAGGACTCAAGACCCAGAAGGCGCGGCGCGGTTAGTCGTCGATTTCGCTCGATTACGTGGTGCATGCATTGCACACGATCTGGCGGCACGCGATTTTACCCTAAACGCCCTGGCGCTGCCTTTATTTGAGGATTCAGCATTCTGGCTTCAAGATTCAGAAGTTTCAGCGCACGGTGTTTTGGCCGAAAGGCCTATCATTCTCAGCGTTTCGGACGAATTCAGCGCAGCGCTGATCGATCCGCTCGGTGGTCTTAACGATCTGCGTGCGGGGCGGTTACGGCCTTGTGCCGCTACGAGCATGAGCGACGATCCGCTACGCATGCTGCGCGCAGTGCGCTTGGCGGCGGTGCTCGGCCTGGCGATCGATCCCGCGCTCGATCGTCAGATCCGCGTCGCCGCAGCCATGATCACGGCGGTCGCCGGGGAGCGCGTACGCGACGAGTTGCTGAAGCTGTTGGATACGCCCAACGCCGCGCGCTGGTTGCGCTATCTGGACGACACGCGTGTGCTCACCCAGCTTATACCCGAGCTAGAGGCGGGCCGCGATTGCGAGCAGCCGCACGTCCATGTCCTACCTGTGCTGGCGCATATCCTCGAAACCGTGCGCGCTGTAGAATGGTTGCAGGCCCAGCTGCCACAGCCCGCGCCGAGCGACGACGCACCGCTGGCGCTTGGCGCGCAGCCCGATCTTGCCGTAGCGTTACCCTATGCCGACGCGCTCGCAGCGTTGATGGTGCAACCACGTGCGCAAGGCGTGCGGCGCGGCGCGCTCCTGAAGCTGGCCGCCTTGCTCCACGATGTCGCCAAGCCGCAGACAAAAGAGCTGCATCCCGATGGCAAGGTGAGCTTCTATGGACATCAGGATATCGGTGCCGAGATCGCCGGTCGGGTGGGGCGACGGCTAGGTATGAGTCGCCCGGACATTAGCTATGTGCAGCTTGTGGTGCGCGAGCATATGCGGCCTGGCCAACTGCGCACGGCAGATGTGTTGACGCGGCGTGCGCTGGTGCGCTTCTTTCGCGATTGTGGCGATGCCGGCCCCGATGTGCTGCTGCATGAACTAGCCGACCATCTGGCGACGCGCGGCCAGCACGTCGATGCGAACGGCTGGCAGGCGCATCTTGCCTGGACGACGCACATGCTCGATGGCTATTACATCCCTGCGGTGCCAGCGCAGGAGCCGTTGTTGCGCGGCGACGAACTGATCGCGGCGCTTGGCATTGCGCCAGGGCCGCTGGTAGGGCGTATGCTACGGGAGATCGACGAGGCACGCGCCGCCGGCGAGATCACAAGTCGCGCCGAGGCACTTGTACTCGCACGGCGGATGCGGGAAGAATCGGGAGACACACATCAAGGGGCAGCAGCCTGATCAACAAACGTTCTTCGTTTGTTACTTCTTGACTACCGGGATCTCTTCGGTTCGAGGTTCGTCGTCACGACGTCGCGGGTGCTCATCGTTGAGCAGCGGCAACAAAATCAGCGTTAACACAATCATCAACCCGAGCAAAAATACTCGGGAAAAGGTTAATCAGTTCGGTCATGCACCCACCTCTGGCGTTTGTCCGGCAGCACGGCTCGGAGCGGCTCATGGCACGCCCAGGATAGCGCGGTACATTATATGTAGCAATGACAAAATGCTGAAAGCGGGGTGAGAGTACGACGGCTACTTTAGTACATCGCGCACGATTTGCTCAAGGCGATCGAGCGGAAATGGCTTTGGCAAGTAGTAATCGATGCGCTGCTCTTTAGCGCGCTTCTCAAGCTCTGGCGTTGCATACGCAGTGATCATCACCACCCGCGTATCCGGCGATGTCTCTTTGATCGCGGCAGCAAGCTGCAGGCCGTTCATCCCCGGCATGTTATAGTCGGTGATGACAAGTGGAACCGGGCGCAGCGCGATCTGAGCCAGGGCATCGGCACCACCGTTGACCGTGACAATGTCATAACCGCCGGTCAGGTCACGCATCAGCCGGTGCAAAATAATTAGAATGTCCGGCTCGTCTTCTACTAGAACGATCGCCGGGTTACGACCGGACAGGTCGGGCATAGCTCTCTCCTCGTTCGCTGCTGCCGGCTTGCTTTACGGCGCTGCAACGGCCTTGCTTATCGCGCATTGTAGCATACAGCCGTATGACGGGCAAGATCTGGTACTATATAGCAATGTCACAGCTGCTCGGTATCTTTCTGAACGTTCTCGCGCCGGTTTTTTGCTTGTCTTGCTCGGTTACCTAGTTAGCCCGCGCCTCCAGTTCGATGCACGGACGCTATCGCGCTTTTCGTATTTTATTCTCACACCGGCCTTTATTTTTAATGTCTTGAGTAAAACGCGTATTGAGGCCGATCTCGCAGGGCGT
Source organism: Candidatus Altimarinota bacterium (assembly GCA_012031775.1). Classification (GTDB taxonomy): domain Bacteria; phylum Chloroflexota; class Chloroflexia; order Chloroflexales; family Chloroflexaceae; genus JAAUTF01. The sequence continues at coordinate 17,712 of JAAUTF010000026.1, forward strand.
ATGATCGGCTTTATTTCGCTGGTCTATCTTGGCTCGATCGTGATCGCGTTTGTGGTCGCGCGGCTGCTGCGGCGCTCGGCAGCGATGACGGCGGTCTATGTGATGATTGCGGCGTTCGGCAATGTTGGCAATTTCGGCTTGCCGATCGTGCAGTTCGCCTCGGGCGAGGAAGCGCTTGGTACGGCGACAGTCTACTTTCTCGCCAACCTGGTGCTGGCCTTTGTGGTCTGCGTGGTGGCGGCGAACTACAGCCGCGGCCTGAATTTCAGCCTGGCAGTGCAGGTCTTTCGCACGCCCGCGCTTATCGCCCTTGCGCCCGCCCTGCTTGTCAACTGGTCGAATGTGAGTTTGCCAGCGGTGGTGACACGCCCGCTAGAGTTGCTGGCGGGCGCGCTGATCCCTACGATGCTGGTAGTGCTCGGCGCGCAGCTGGCGGCGGCCGGTATTCCACGGCTGAGCGCCGATCTGTTGATCGCCAACGCTATTCGTTTGATCAGCGGGCCTGTGCTGGCTTTTGCGCTCGTCGGCTTCTTCAACCTCACTGGGCTGGAGCGCGATGTCGGTATTCTGCAGGCCAGCATGCCAACTGCGGTGTTGGTCTCGATCATTGCGATGGAGAACAAGCTGCTGCCCGAATTCGTCACTGCGGCTGTGCTTTTTGGCAACCTCGCTAGCATCGTGACACTGACGGTGGTGCTAGCGCTGCTCTAAGCCGCCGTGTGCCAGACCGCCGTATTCTGGTACCTGCCAGGAGTAAGGAAAGTGTGGTGGTGCCGCTGTTTGGTAGTATTGCTGCCAAACAGCAGCACCACCACTTTCTCTTACGGCAACTTTCGTTAACGCCGTTGCAGGTTGCTGGAAACCGATATTTCCGTTATAATCCTTATACGGATACCCCTGTCAAAAATTTCAGATTCCCTTCAGGAGAACGCATGAACGACGTCAGTTTCTACGCGGTGCGGCAGCCGGTGTGGTCGGTGGTTTAGGTGTGACTCTTGCCGCGTGCGCTGGGGCACCGTCGGCGACAACGCAGCCGACGGCGGGCGGGAGCGATGAGCCAGCAGCGGCGCAG
>JAAUTF010000027.1 GCA_012031775.1 Candidatus Altimarinota bacterium
ATGTCCAGTTCCGCGCGTCTGGGGTGTGAGCAGTGCCGCTGCCCTGTTGTTCTTTGGCCTCACCGCGCCGATCGCCCAGGTGCAGCCGCTGGCGCGCGCGGCCAATAGCGCGTCTACAGATGGTAACGCGGGCATAGCGCCCACCGCAACCTTGCTCGCCACTGGTGCTGCCCTGGCGCAAGAAGCCTCGCCAACAGCTCCACCAGAAAGCCCGGGCATCGGTGGGGTGATCGAAGGCGGCGGGCCGGGCCAGCTCTTTCGTGGTAGCGGCTACTGGGGCATCGCACAAGATCCGGCGGGCAGCACGGACGGTGCATGTATCCAGGGGCGTGTCACGAATGTCGACACTAACCGCTTTCAAAATTTCTACGTGCAGGTGGATAAAGGCGGCACAACGTTGCCAACCCAGCACTTCTTCGACAGCGGCAACTACCGCATCTGCGGCCTCGACGCAGGGACATGGGGTGTTGCAGTCTACGCCGTCGATACCGTGGCCACCTCGCTCGAAGAACAGGCGCAGCACCAGGTGCGGTGCAATTGAGCGGGCATCCGGGCGAGATCGCCTACGTCGATTTCAGGCTATCGAGCTGCCACAGCCGGCCACGGCGCTCACGGTGCCGCCCAGCGACACGGCGGCAACCCAGCAGACTGCATCGATTCCGACGCGCACTCCCCGCGTACCGCCGCCGCCACAGGCACCTAGCCAGCCGATCTCGCCGGTCGTCGTGCCGCCAACCGCTACCATCGAGCCGACCGTGGCGGCATCACCTACGGCTGAGCCGACAGCGGAAGCCACAGCAACACTTGAACCGACCGTGACTGTGCCACCGACGGCTGAGCCAACGGCTACAACACCGCCGACGGCGATTATCGTCACCGCGCAGCCGCCCGCGCCGACGAGCGACAGCGCTGGTGGCTGATGCGGGGGAGGTGGTTGTCTGTGGTGGCAGCAAAGCTACCACCACAGGCAACCACAAAACTCCTTTTGAAACCCTATTTAAGGAGCAAACCATGCTTATCCAACAACTCACCGTCCCCCTGCCGCCGCAAGGAGCAGCGCTTGCACAACAGCTCTCGCGCCTGGAAACGGCTCTTGCAGCACGCGCAACACACGCTGAAGCCCTTCCCGAGACTCAGCAGCTCCTGCACGACTGCCGCCGCGCCTGCGCTACGGGAGCGAGGCATTCGAACTAGTGCGGGCAGCAGCGAGCGCAGAACCACGCGCCTGGGTGATCGTTGCACCGCAGCTGCGCAACATCGCCTTCGAGATCGGTTGCACCCGTTCATTATTGCGCGAATATGCTAGCGGGCAAGCGCCGCCAGCAGCGCGCCTGCGCTACCGCCTCCAGCAACGGCTGGTTATGCTGCGCGGCCTGCGTATGGTTGTCAAGCGCAAACTCGGCCTGCTCGCGCCCTCGGCAGCGCGCCCCTATCAATGTCGCTTTATCCGCACCGTCAACACCATCGTCGACGTCGCGCTCGGCGAGTAACACCTGATGCTCGTCGCCCATCGTCGTGGCGTGGCAGCAAAGCTATCACGGCAGCAGGGCAATTCTCCTGACCTTGATGGCTGGAAGCCTCACCACGTAAGTCGTGTCAGATAACAGGAGTAGACCATGAACGAACAAGCCTATTCAGCTGGCAAAGGCCAGCACCCGATGAAGCGGACTAGCCACCCGGCTGGGCACTCGCAGCGCTTCGTTTTGAAGCCCTATCTTAACGATCAGAACGGGGCCGAGGTCGTCGAATTTGTCGGCATAGTCTTTGTCGCGCTGGTGATGCTGGGCGCAGTTGCCGTGGTGCTCGGCGCCAACGACGGCGCGCTTGGCAACGCGCTAAGCGCCAAGATGGCCGAACTGCTGGCGCTCATTGGCACTGGTGCCAATGGCAACACGATCGCCGTACAGCCGATTATCGCCGCGCCGATCGCCGCCAACGGTATCCCTGCGGCGCTGATCAACGCCACACCCATCCAGGCTGCGGCGCTGCTGGCCGGTAGCCTGGCGGCAAGTGCAGCGGCAGCATCGCGCGCTGGAGCACAGGCACTTTCGACAGGGCAGCCGGTGCTTAAACAATACCAGAGCGCCAACGCCACTGCCGCGCCTAGCGGCGAGGGCGAGAAAAGCTGCCCGGAAAAACGCGCGATTCTTTGTCGGTATCGGGAACGCGATCAAAACCTTCTTCACCGAGACGCTGCCGAAGTTCTTCACCGAGACGCTGCCCGGGTGGTGGAAAGGTTTGGCCGGCTGGGTGCAGGGCTTTATTAGCTATTTTATCGGCGCGCTACTGGTGACGATCGCGGCGATCGCGGTGATTGCGCTGGTGTTCGTGACCTTCGGCGCGGCCGTGCCATTCCTGACCCTCGCTATCGCGGGGGCGATCACTATCACCGCTGCTGCCGTTACCGGCGCGATCGCCGGCCATCAAAAAGGCGGCATGGACTTTCTGGAAGGCTTGCGGGGCGGCGCGATCATGGCCGCGATCGACTGGGCGCTCACGATCGGCACCTTCGGCGCGTACCGCCTCTTCCAGCCGCTCAAAGCTGTGCTCGGCCCAACCGTATCGAAACTGTTTGCCCCGATCGCCAAGGCGGCACAGTGGGTGAAAAATTCGCGCGTGGGCCAGGCGGTAAGCAATGTCGCCCAGAAGGTTTCCACCGGTGTGAGCAACGCTGCGACGCGCATCGCCAACTCGCGCGTTGGGCAAACGGTGAGCAATGCCGCGAGCAAAGTTACCAACTCGCGGCCAGTACAGGCGATTAATACGCGTATTGTGCAACCGATCAGCAATCGGTTGGCCAAAGAAGATCAAGTGATCGCCAACATAGGGCGCAGAAACTCAGCGCCTGCACCGAGACCGACTAGCGCAACAGTGGATGGCCTCACGCTTGAAGCGACCAAAATCGCCGACCGCCTGGGCCAGCCGCTCACACCGCGTCTGCTCGATCAGCCGATGAGCAGCCAGATGGCTGCAACCCTTGGCACCTATTTCCGCCGCAGCGGTCAGCAACCCGGTTCATTGTCGCGCAGCTCGTCGATCGACTCGTTTCACAGCGCGAAAACGTCCCAATCGGTTGACTCCTTCCATACCGCACGCAATAGCTTCGACGCGCCACCACCATCTACTCGTGATATAGGAGTACAAGCAAATCCACCTCAGCCGAAACCGACCATCCCCGAGCCACCAGTGACCGACGGCAAGTGGGCCATCCATAATCCCAAGGACACAGCGAAATGGATGCGCGACCAATCAGATTGGCTGGTATCGTCGAAAGACTCCAAGGCGATCAAGCTCTTTGCACCCTTTGCGCCCTACGTGATCGCCGGTATCGTGCAGGCGAAAGAGGGCAAGTCCGATTGGGCGACAGCGTTTCTCTCGTCGTTCACCATTGGTAAACTCTTGTCGATCGCGTTTATGTCGTCGCGCAAGGTGCCGCTGATCGGGGCAGTGACAGCAATCGCCGCGCCGACTGCTCAAATTGGGACGTTTAGAGGCATTGCAGAACCGACAACGCCGATTAGCCAGCCGCCGGATGCGCCCCCTGCACCGCCACCAGCCTCTACGCCAGAAACTAATCCTACGCCCGCACCCGCGCCCGCGCCCGCACCACCACCACCACCAGCTACCCCAGAGAGCAATTTGGAGCAAGCACGCCAACAAGTTGCCGAACAAGAGCGGCAACAGATCGAGCAGGCACGGCGTCAATGGGAAGAGCAGCAGGGCATCGTGCGGCAGCCACCGCAGACGAGCGAGCCGCAGGCGTAGAGTCTATGACCTGGTGACGATTTGAGCGCGTTGCTTGGCGGCACAGCCGCCAAGCAACGCGCTCAAGCTGGCGTGCTTCCCGATTTGCCTGAGGGTTAATCTCTCTGCTACCTTAGATGAGTTTGTTTGGCCTTAGAGAGTCCGCAAGCCACCGTCTATGGTAAGCGTCTGTCCAGTGATATAGGATGCTGCCGGTGAGGCAAGGAACAGTGCAGCAGCGGCAACTTCTTCCGGCTGCCCAAACGTCGTAAGGGGATCAGGCTGGCATCGATTGTGTATTGATCAGGTACACGCGTACAGAGCGCATTAGTTGTAATGATGCCTGGCGCGATCGCGTTGGCAGTAATCCCCCACGGTGCCACTTCGCGAGCAATTGATCGAGTCAACCCTAGCACTCCAGCCGTAGCCGCCGAGAATGCAATCTCGCCGGGGCCACCACCGAGCCCTTGTAATGCCGCGATATTAACGATGCGCCCATAACGTCGGCGCTTCATTGTTGGTAGCACGGCTTTGCAGATGCGGTAGACCGCGTCAAGGTTAAGCGCCAGCATCGCCCGCCACTGTGTTGTAGTTAACTCCGCAAGCCGGGCGTCACCGCTGGCACTGGCGCAAGTGATCAGGTGATCGAGTCGCCCGTATTGTTGAAGTGTCGCAGCGACCAGGGCCGCTGCTGAGTCAAATTGTTCAAGATCGACTTCTTCAGCGCTGACACTTCCCGCCAGGGCTATGCACTGAGCAACGGTAGCCGCAGCCAGATCGTCGTGCTGAGACGAGCCTAGTACCACATTTGCGCCCCGTGAAGCTAGTGCATACACGACCGCATGCCTGATCTCTGAGTTGCCGCCAACCACGATGGCGCTTTGCCCTGCTAACTCCACAGTAGTCTCCTATACATTGAGAACTTATGGCATGACCCATCCGCCATCGATTGCGAGCACCTGACCGGTGATGTAAGAAGCTGCGGGCGAACCGAAGAAGGCGATTGCTGCTGCGACTTCCTCGGCTGTGCCGAAGCGCCGCATTGGGTTGGTTTCGATCGACCACGTTCGTAATAGTGGCGGCAATGGCTCAACGAAATCGGTCTCAATATAGGCTGGCGCGACCACATTTACCGTAATGCCATCTAGGGCGCACTCACGCGCCAGCGAACGTGTCAACCCGATCAGCCCCGCTTTGGCTGCCGCATAGTTCGATTGACCGACGTTTCCGAAAAGCCCGGCTAGCGAGCCAACATTCACAATGCGTCCGTAGGCGCGTGCGCGCATCGCGCCCAGCACCGCGCGGCAGCAGAAAAACACGCTTGTAAGGTTTGTCTCGATCACTGTATGCCAGTGCTGATCGGTCATTCGGAACAGTGGCGTGTCCCAGCTCATCCCCGCGTTGTTTACCAGCAGATCAATGCGCCCCCAGCGCTCCAGACATGCTTGAGCCATAGCCTCGACCGCATATTCGTCTTGTACATCTGCGGCAACCGCGAAGGCGTCGCCTCCGAACTCTCGGATCAGCGCGACGACCTTGTCGGCTTCGGCAACCTGTCGTCGATAGTTGACCAGCACCCGCGCACCGTTGCGCGCGAGCCTAAGTGCAACCGCGCGTCCGATACCCCGTGACCCGCCTGTAACAATTGCAACCTGTTCACTAAGCTCCATGTCGCTATTGCCCCTTATTCCGACGACTCATATCAACTTCGGGTGATTTGTTTTGGTTTGGGTATGTGTTTGCGGCGTAGCCGCCAAAACCACATACCCAGAAACAAACTATAGCAATCCTAAATAGGTTGTGGAGAAGTTGATCGTACGTGTACGCGGCGCAGCCGCGTACACGTACGATCGCCCTGCTACAACCTATTTAGGGTCACTATACCTCGATCATCTGCAATATTCTGAGCGATCTCAAGAAGGTTCTCGGTCGCGGACTGCCATGAAAGACTATGTATCTCGTTGCCTACCAGCGCTGGATCATGGCTACGAACATATTCGACATGGCGCTCGAACTCGGTAGGAGAACGGTAGACCAGACAGTTCGGAAACTGATAATAGGGCAGGTTACAGTGTTCATACGGCAGGATCACGAACTGACCCATACACAGCGCCTGGCGCGTTGTTGTATTCAGCACTTCGAGACGCGACGGGTTGATTAGGCATTTATATTTGCCAAAAGTTCGCGCTGGCTGCAACGTTGGGCCGCAGAAGCGAAGTGGTGCTGAATGAGCTGCAACGGAGGAAAGAATCGTATCCTGATGCCGGCCAGGTGTATTGTAAACATCGATTGGCTCCATTCTCAGATTAGCACTCAGTTCGGCCAACTCCTGCCAGCCCTTGAACTTATCCATACGGCCGGCGCAGTAGAATAAATGTGTTTTTGTCCGTTGCTGCTGGGCAAAGAACTCGTCGGCGATCCCGACCACATAGGCAACCTCAGCCGCCGGAAACTCCACCAGTCGATCAATGGTAATGACCTTGTGGCAGTTCCTTGTAGCAATTGAGTTACCTAAACGCCCATAAAGTGAGGCTAACTTGCGGTGTAGCCAACGATCGTGTTGTGCTATCTCGGCATAATTGGTATGAATGATACCGATAACCAGCAGAAAACGTTGCTTTATCGATGCCCAAGGACGTTTACCCATCAGGATCTCAGGCTCTTCAAGCACCAATAAATCGCACTGCGGAGTTATCTGCTCAATCAGCTCGCGTGGAAAGTTGAGCTGATAGTGGCGATCATAATAAGCCCTGAAGAATGCGATCTGGAGTGCGGGGGCAGGTAGTTGATTAGCATCGAGCCAGTCGAGAATGCACCGGCGCTGCGCGTCAGGGGAGGAACAGACGAGATTCGCAGCAACATAGTGCTGCTCCTGCGGTTCGAGCCAGGGCACAACTAGCGTTACATCGTGACCGGCGCGCGCTAAATAGGCTGCACGGAGAGTCGCGTTGATCGCCACTCCATTCAGCATCGGTAAACTATTTGACGAAATGATTCGAATATTCATCACCATCGCTCCATTTTTAGAATAAAATCTAATAACTCGCCTACTGTTGCATCGCTCTGACCACGATTTGCCATTTCGACGAAAAAATCCATCAGACGCAACTGCTGCTCGTACGGAAGCTCGATCGAGCTCCCCAGAATCATGATGTCAAGCGATTGCAGCCCGAGATCGGCCTGCAGATAGCTTGTTTCACTGATAGCATCGCTATTTTCCCAGGTAGGATGGAGGCGAGTAAGCAGCTGACGAACTTCGGCTAGTGCAAGTTCGCGATTGGCAGTCATACGAATAGTCCTTTCCTTAGGGAATGAGCGCAACAGCACCAACGTAATCGTCATTACAGAAACTAAAGGCGGCAAATGTACGATCACGGAGCAAACCAAGTTGCTCCGCATAGCTGCCGACCGGTTTGATCTGCACCGTTCCGTTCACGGCATCGATAGCCTCCACCATCAGTGCCTGTGGGTTGCCGTTCAGACCTCGTCCAAGTGCCTTCGCGACCGCCTCTTTCGCACACCAGCAGCGGAGTGCCCAATCAGCAGCGGTCGTCTCTGCCACAATAGTCAGCAGTGCGCGCTCGTGCGGCGCAAAAGCCATGGGTATTGCCGCATCAGGCATACGTGCTGCATGCTCGACATCGACGCCGATACTGTTGGCGCTCGTAGTGATGGCGGCTACCGCGAGACCAGAATCATGAGCGATCGAGAACGCTGGCACATAGGGAACCTGTTTTGCCCAGGAACCGTGCGCAAGCGGTCGGCCGTGCTCGTCGGGAAGAATCTCGATATCTGCTGGAGCAAGCGCCAAACCGTAGGCCTGCGCCAGATAGTGGCATAGCGCTTCCTTGGCCGCGATTCGCCCTAGCAACCACTCGATACGCCGGGCAAGAGGCGTCTTGAGGTTGTGCCAAAGAGCGCGCTCCTGGCGGCCCAATACCGTATAGGCTAGTGTACGCAGCCAGATGCCTCCTTGTGCTGTAAAGAAGCCATCAGGAAACATTGTCCTAGACAGCCGATAAGCCTGTACCATCGGGGCGACCGACGCGGCGAGTACAGGCCAGAGCTGGCTAATGGTCGTCTGACCAGGCGCTACCATATAGCGATAGCACTCGAAGTTGTTGTTGCTACGGCGCAACCATACAACGCAGCGTGCCCAGAGTTGCCCGTCAGCCCGCAAAACCTGGATCTGGCCACAAAGCTGTTCGTCGTCTAACAGTACTGCACGCGCAACACAGCGGACTTGCTCGCCAGCATGAAGGGGTAGACCGAAAAGCTCAAGCGAATTGATTCGCACAGGAAAGCAGAGGACATTATGCTGTTCGAGCGCCCACAGCCCAGTAATCTGTAGCAGCTGATCAAGCAGGACTGGGTCGGTGCAAAATGCAGGTTGCGTATCGGTACTAAAAAGCTGATCAGTTGGTAGTACCGTTATGGTTACGTCGATCGCCTCGTCGTCTACGCCATGGACTTCGTGAATGCCCTGAAAACATGGCCCGTGAAACATTACTTCGTCGTAAATTTGGCTGCGTTGCCAGCGTCGAGTGTGAAGCTTAGGTACAGCAAGTGGTTCGCTGCGTGGTACCATTTGGTAGACTGGAGCGAATATCATACTTGCCTGCGCGACGACCTCTTCATTCTCAGCGTTGTCGCCGTCGAGTTGAAAGAGCTTAACCTCGATGACATGATGTGCAGGATTATTCGGATCGCCCTGAAGCTGGGCAGCCACACGTAGTATTAGTTGCTCATCGTCCAACTCGATCCAACGAAGCGCATACACGTCACGAACGCCAACTAGCTGTTGATTGGGTACCAGCAGCGAGGCCGCTTCAGCCATCAGTTCAAGGCTCATAGTAAGCGGCAGCGTTGGGAGCCCGTGAAGCTTTGGGTCGCCAACAGCGATCGAGGCACCGATAGCGTGATCGCGTAAGTAGAGATCGCGGTCTAGTCGAAGTGTTCGTAGTGCGACCAGTTGCTTGCCAGGTACGAACGAGATGATTGTATCTAGCAGCGGCGGCAGTGGCGTGGCAGGAGGCGCTGCGAGGTGCGGCGTGGGTAATGAGTTGTCGAGGAACGCCTGCATCGTCGCTTGTTGGAGCGAGAGAAAACGCTCCATCGTCTGCATATAGGCTTCCATTACAGGATCGCCCACCGTGCGTTCGAGTCGATCCAATTGGTGTGGCTCGACGATCATCGCGGGGGGCAGGGTGCTTAGGTGCGGAGTATTATCGGCATAGTTGCTGCTGCCGCTGAACGAGGAGGTGGCTAGCGAAGGCGTAGGAGCGGAGGGTGGCGGTGCCAGCACTTGAGGCGTATAGCGCTCGCGCAGCCGTTCCACCGTCGTTGGAGAAAGGCTCATACGCGGCGCATTGTTGACGAGTTTGTGCCGGGTTTCAGGTAGCGAATCCGCGCTACGTGGCGTGGCAAGTTCGCTGAACACAAGTTGTCGGGGTGAGCGGCGTTGGTAGAGATAGTTGAGCCGCATGGGCACACCCTGCACCGTGAGGAGTGCTAGCAGCTGCTGGAGCTGTGCAATGCCGGAGCGATGCGGCAGATTAGCGGGGATTGCGAGGTGGGGCTGGCCTTGCAGAATATCGTCTATGAACGCTGTCAGGTTACCTTTCGGCCCGACTTCGACAAAGGTTCGCACACCGTCGGCATACATGGCCTTGATCGTTTGGCGAAAAGCGACCGGGCGCAGCCAGTGATCAACAGCAGTATCGAGGATTGTCGCAAGATTGTCGGGAAAGCGTGCTGCAAGTGTGCAAGAGTAGATCGGCGTTTGAGGAAGCCTTATTAACCAGCGACTAAGCAATGCGTGCAGCGGTGCGGCAAATGCCCCAAACAAGGGCGAATGATATGGGCGATCAAAGGGCAAGCGTACATATAGGAGCTTACGGATCTCTAGCAGTTGTATCAGCGTCTCGATTGCTGCTGGTTCGCCTACTACGATTGTTTGATGCGGGCAGTTGTCCATTGCAATATAGAGCTTGCCCTCAAGCTGCCCGATAATGCTGGAGATTGTTTCAGCATCGCTGCTTACTGCTAGTAAGACTCCAGAGGGAATATTGTCACTGGACAGTGCCTCCTGATGAATTTGATACAGCTCGTGTATAAAGGCACCAATACCAACCTCATCGAACGTATTCTCTTCCTGGCTAGGATTTGATAGACCTGCAGCGAGCAGAGCAATATATTCCCCCAGAACTATGGCCCACTACGGCGTCAGGGCAAATCTCGAGACGCTTCAGCAGCATGTTGAGCGCAGAATCGGCTGCCAGTACGCCGGCCAGCGCCACGTCCATTTGCCAGAGGCTCCGCTCGCTCGATGCTGTTGTGTGAGATCCGATCGTCGGCAATGGAAAGAACACGTCGCGTGGCAACGAGTCGGAATGCTGTTCGATAAATGGCTGATTGCTAAGGTCAAACCAGTGGCGAACTTCAGGAAAATGGATGCACAGATCGGCCAACATATTGATATACTGACTACCCTCACCCGGAAATACAAACGCAAGTTTGCCTGTTGCTCCCGGTGGCTCCTCACTGAAATAACATCCTTGCAACCCTTTGATCTGGCGACAGGTTGGGTCGTTAAGGGACGCAAGTGCATGCACAAGCTTGTGCCGTAAATCGTCGAGCGATGTCGCGATGATAGCAAGGCGGCAACGCTGCGAACCAGACGTTAGACTTAGCGTATAGGCCAGATCTTTCAGCAGGAACGTGGACGTAGCCTCAAGGACGCTTAGCAATTGTTGTAGCTGCGTTATCAGTGCTTGCCGTGAAGGCGCTGCCAGTATACAAAGTTCGCTTTCCCACTCTAGTTGGCAGCTAGGAGAATTGGCTTCGTCGGCGTCGCGATGCTCTTCGAGAACGACATGGGCATTGATGCCGCCAAAACCAAATGCATTTACGCCCGCACGCCGGGGTGCCGGTACGTCGCCGTGGATCCAGGGGCGCGTAACGGTATTCAGATAAAAGGGCGTATGATCGTTCAGAAGCTTGCTGTGTGCGACGTCGACGTGGAGCGTCGGCGGGAGGACTTTGTGATACAGTGCTAGAGTCGTTTTGATCAAGCCAGCAATTCCTGACGCTGGCGTTAAATGACCAATCATCGACTTCACCGAGCCTATTGCACAGAAGGGCAATCTACCCGTTCGTGATCCAAACACCTGCGCAAGTGCCTCAAGCTCGGTTGCGTCGCCAATCGGGGTGCCAGTGCCATGAGCTTCAATCAGGCCGATCGTGTGTGGCGGCAGATCGGCCATTGCATAAGCTCGCTCGAGCGCCAGGATTTCGCCCGCTACCTGAGGGGCGGTCAATCCCAAGCCCCGACCATCGCTCGACGAGCCAACACCTTTGATCAGTGCATAGATCCGGTCGCCGTCACGGATGGCATCTTCTCGGCGCTTCAGCACGACCATGCCCAGCCCTTCGCCCAAGATCGTGCCATCAGCATCTTGGTCGAATGGACGGATCCGTGCCTGACGCGAGAGCGCTCCAAGCTGGCTAAGCTGCTGAAATAGCACAATTGGAGCGGCAACGTTTATCCCACCGACGAGCGCGAGATCGATATAGCCGCTGAGCAGATCGCGCACACCCAACTCTACAGCGATCAGCGAGGCAGCACAGGCAGCATCGACAGTATAACTTGGGCCTTTGAGGTTGAGCCGATTGGCGATGCGTCCGGCAGCCATGTGAGGTGTCAGACCAGTGACTTGATCAGGGTTGAAGGGCGGCAGGCACTTTTGTAGTTCATCGCGTATGGCTTGGAAATCTTCGTTACTATATTCTGGGTGCAGGCTGCGCAGAATGTCGAGCGTCTGCTCGACCACGATGCCGTGCTGAAATTGATTCATCGTGCCACGATTGAGAAAACCACTGCGGCCGAGGATAACGCTTGTGCGCTGGTACTCATCCGGTATACTACGATACCCAGCATCGGCGAACGCTGCATAGGCCACCTTAAGCGCAAGCCATTGCTCGGGATCGCTGCCATCAACGCTTGCAGGCGGTACACCGTACTGAGCCGGATCGAAGGTCGCAAGCGGGCCAAGAAACCCCCCCGCGCCGACAATAGACTCGATCATTAGCACCTTGGTTAGGGTCATAGAGCTGTTCGATGTCTGCTGCTTCGGGTGGCGGGTCGGCAACAGCGTCGTATCCCTCAACAATATTTTGCCAGTAGCTCGGCAGATCGGGCGCGCCGGGAAATAGGCAAGCCATGCCAACGATCGCGATATCGCCACGAAGTGCGCCATTAGTTTTGCTCATGGTGCCACCTGTAAATTAGGCTCGACAGCCTCAGCAACTATCACGACTTCGGCATCTTGTTTAACCCCGTAACGCAACTCGTTGTTGAAGGCTTGGCATCCTGTGTCGACGCTGAGCAGGCCTATGCCATTGGCGGCGAACTGCATTGCAAGCTCAGGTGAAACCATTCCGGCCGCCCAAGCTCCCCAGTTGATTGAGACTACCCGACCTGTAGTTCGTTGGTTTAAATATTGCGCCAATTTGTTCAGCACGCCATTGGCCGCCGCATAGTCGCACTGCCCTCGGTTGCCAAACGCACCTGCGCTCGAAGCGAAGAATGCCGTAAAGCGTAGCGACTCAGCATGTATTGCGCGGCTGAAGAGAAAGGCTCCATCGACTTTGGTATCGAACACGCGGTCGAATGAGTCGGGCTGCTTATCGACGAGAAGCTTGTCCTCGATTATTCCAGCACCGTGAATAAGCCCGTCGAGCCGTCCATAGCTGCGGTAGATGTGCTCCACAAGGTGTGTAACAGCCTGCTCGTCGCGCACATCGACTTGCACATACTCGACATTCGCACCGGCAGCCTTGATCCGTTGCAACGTCGCGCGGATCTCGCGTTCTTTGAGTAAGCGCTTGTAGCTAGCGTCCACCTTGGAAAGAGCGACTTCCTCGTTCGGCGAATGTGCCTGATTAATCAAAGCAAGCTTCAGTTCTTTTGGTGACAGCCGCCCTGCGGTCAGTGGTGACTCGTCTGGCGGTGGAGCAGGCGAACTGCCGACGAGTACGAGAGTTGGCTGATAACGTGTGGCCAACGCATATGCAACCTCAGCGGTAATACCGCGCGCCCCGCCTGTCACCAGTACGACAGAAGTACGGTCGATATTGACCTGAGCTTCCGCCTGTTGAGGTAAGTCGGCCGGCACCGCCTGCATCGTTCGACGGCGCGACACGACATACCCAACATCGATCAGATGATCGTCAGCAATGATCTCGTCATATAATTGTGCAGCGAGCGTGTATGCCGCCTGCGTCGGGTCAAGGTCGACCGCTTTGCAGGAGACAGTCGGCCACTCTTGGGCGATTGTTTTGAGCAAGGCGGCAATACCACCCTGCCCAGGAAAAACGGACTGCCTCAGCCATTCCAAGGCCCCATTCGCCGCCCATCGCCGTCGCGGCAAGCAGCCAAGCCTTTCCAGCAGTAGCCGATCGCAGCATGTCGACGTGGAACGCTTGCGCCAAATGAAAGAGACTTTTCAGCTCGCGCCGCATATGCTCGCGCCAGGCTACCAGATCGATCGTCTCCAACGCTGCGCCGGAGTTGAGCGGCAGCAAGTGAACAAGGCCACAGATTGGCCCGTGATGCTGGTGGATCAAAGCCGCGAGCCTAGTTACGGCGATTGGATCGCTTAGGTCAGCCTGATAGCCGTGTTGCCAGGTACCTACAGGCCCCTGTTCGGAACGCACAAGCAGTACCTGGCCATTGGCTCGACGGATGTGCTCGGCAAGTGATTGAGCAACGCCGCGCCTATCGTCGGTAATCAGAAAAAATTGCTCGGTTGTAAAAGTAGCGCTGCGGTGTGGCAATGCTGGTGCATCGACCGCAACAATGACCGATCGCGTGGTACTGGAGTCGTCTTCTGTTGTGGTAGCAACAGCGTGTACAGGGCGTATGGTAGCTAACGGCATGCCATCTTCGCGCGGCGTGGCATTAGAAAGTTTTCGAACCAGTCGACGATGCCGCGCAAGGTCTTGAAACCAATAAGTTGCTCCATCGTGTCCTGACCGAGTTGATGCTCGGCGGACAAGAAACGCTGCCGTAGCATGCCAAGTATCTCGATACGTTTGATCGAGTCGATACCTAGCTCGGCTTCGATATTGACATTCAGATCGAGCATTTCCGATGGGTAGCCGGTGCGTTCACTCACGATCTGTAATAACTGCCTGGTCAATTGCTCGCGGCCTGGCTGTTGGGTTGACGCAGCACCTACGACAGGTGAAGTGACTACTTCATCCCCAGCCGCTTGTGGCATCAACGCAACCGGCACGACCGGCGCTGTCGGCGAGAGCGTCGCCTTTGGGATAAGCGCAGCGACTTGCTGTGGCGTGGTGGGTACGCTGTTGGGATGCTGCGCGTTGCCTTGTTGCTCCTCTGGCAGGGCTGTAGATGTTCCTTGCTGAAGATAACTCAGCATCACACTCCGCTGCGTGTCTAAAAATTGTCCCATCAACTGCTGAAAGCGCAACATCACCTGGGCTGTAGTGTCCCTCGGCAGTTGGGTGTGGGCAGCCTGCTGTAGTGACTGTGTGGGAAACGTCGACACCGCGACGGCAGCGGGTAGTGGTTGTGCAGGTGGCGTTGCTGCCGTGCCATTGGTATACTGTTCCTGCATTGGAGCAGGATCGGATAACGCTGGCATGAACTTCTCCGATTGACGATCTTCTGTCGTTTCAGTGCTACTGTGGGGCAAGGCACTAGCAAGCATTTTTGTTGTGCGTGCGGCTGGGGGCTTAGGCTGGCTGATGGGCCAGGTGGCACTGCCGTTAACCATCCAGGTTGTCGTTGAAGGCATGGACGTACTGGTTTCATCGAACAGCGTTTCACTGTTTAGGCGGCGCGAGGCGCGGCCTTCGAATAGACGATCAAGTTCGAGTGGAACGCCGTAGACAGCTAACTGCCCAAGTGCGTGCTGGAGCTGTGTCAATCCATGTCGCGCAACACTATCAAGCGTGACAACCTCGTAAGGGAGCGTGCCGAGGATCTGCCGTGTTAAGCCAGTTAGAACGCTGCGCGGGCCTACTTCGACAAACACCCGCGCCCCTGCCTGATACATCGCAGCGATTTCGTCGGTAAAGCGTACCGGTGCCACCAGATGCTCGGTCAAGAGTGCAGCATAGGTATGAACATCTTCACCATAAGGTGCTGCCGTTGTGTTCGAGAAGACGGGAATGCGGGGCGAGGCAAATTGAACCTTCTTGAGTGCTGCCGACAGATATTCCTTCGCGGGTGCTACCAGCGGCGAATGAAAGGCGCAGGCGACGGGCAGCGTTTGTACGGTCACGCCCTGCGCTTGCAAATATTCAACAGCATCGGCGATGGCAGTGTGCGTTCCCGAGATCAGCGTTTGTTCGGGTGCATTAAGATTCGAAATCCAAACGTCGCTGCGGATGCCGAGCAGTTTGTGCAGCTGCACTGGGCTAGCTTGCACCGCCGCCATCGTGCCGAGATCGTGTGCTGCTGCCTCCACGATCGAACGTCCCCGCGCCTCGGAAAGAAGTGCTAACGTGTCTTGATTGAAAACCCCTGCTGCACAAAGTGCGACGTACTCACCATAACTATGGCCAGCCACCAGATCGGGATGCAAGCCAAATGTGGCCATAAGCTTAGTCAATGCGATGCACACCGCGCCGAGTGCTGGCTGGGCCAGATTCGTCTGCGTCAACGCCTGCTGCTGTGCATGCTTTGCGTCGAGTGAAAATGCTGGCGGCGGAAAAATGAAACTGCTTAGTCGGTTTGGTAGTCGTGCAGCCAGGACGCGGTCGAAGTGCTCGATTACCTGGCGTACCTCGGGGAAGAGGATAGCTAGATCGCACAGCATGTTGGGATATTGTGATCCTTGCCCTGGAAACAAAAACGCGAGCTTGCCAAGCTCGCGAGGCGTTGCCGCAGCATAAATGCCGCTTGGGTTTTGAATACACACCGTTTCAATGCTGTCGAGAGCCCTCCTCGCCTGAGCCAGCTTTTGGCGCAGATCTGTGAGCGAGATGGCCACAATTGCCAGCCGTTGGCCCTGAGGCTGCGCCTTAAAGCGCTGATATAGCGTCCACGCCAGATCTTTTAGTGCAGGCAGTGCGCTGGAGTCTAGAGCCTGATCGAACTGCGCCAGTGACGCAGCTAGCTCTCGGCGCGACCCGGCTGACCAAAGCAGCAGTTCGCTAGGCCAGTGTTGAAGCACTTCCTCCTGGTCGAGCAGCCCACCTGTATATTCTTCGAGCACTGTGTGAAAGTTGGTGCCGCCAAACCCAAAGGAGCTAACCCCCGCGCGGCGAGGGTGTTCAACGCTAGAATGAATCCAAGGGCGGGTCTCGGAATTGATGTACAGCGGGCCGTTGGTAAAATCGACTTTCGGGTTGGGTTTGGTTACGCCGATGGTTGGTGGTAGCACTTTATAATATAGAGCAAGGGCAGCTTTGGCTAGACCAGCAACACCTGCAGTTGCCTTGGTATGACCAATCATCGACTTAACTGATCCAATCGCACTGCATTGTGGTGCGGCACCCGCTGCTGCGAGAAAAGCTGTTAGGGCCTGAGCCTCCACCTGATCGCCGACGACCGTGCCAGTGCCGTGGGCTTCGAAAAGCCCAACGGTTGCTGGGTTAATACCGACCTCTGTATAGGCGCGTTCGAGCGCAAGCATTTGGCCCTCGGGTCGAGGTGCCGTAATACCTTTGGCTTTGCCGTCGCTCGACCCAGCGCTGGCTTGAATGAGGGCATAAACGCGGTCGCCATCGCGCTCGGCGTCGGCCAAACGCTTGAGCACCAGCATCACAACCCCTTCGCTGATAGCAATTCCATCGGCGGCAGCATCAAACGGTCGCAACTCGCCGGTCGGCGAAAGGGCTTGTGTTTTGCTAAAACAAAGATATGTAAATGGGCTTTGCGCAGTATCGACACCGCCGACAATTACCAGATCGCTACTGTGTCGCCTCAACTCGTTGACTGCCAGATGCACCGCTGCCAACGACGAAGCGCAGGCGGCATCGACGGTATAATTCATTCCAGCCAAGGTCGAAGCGGTTAGCGATTCGACCGGCGATTACATTCATTAACACTCCGGCAAACGAGTCCTCCGTCCATTCAGGAAAGTAGTCGGCGGCGTCGATCAGCGTTGTCGCTTGTTCGCCGAACATCTGGCGTAGTCCGGTACGCAATAGATAACGCTCGCCTAGGCTTGATCCGCCGCCCCCCGCCCCGATAATGACGGACGTTCGCTGGCGGGCGAAACTGCGCTCCTGATAGCCTGCATCTTCGAGCGCGGCTTTGGTAGCTTTGAGCGCCAATAACTGCATCGGATCGATCGAGGGCAGTGCGTTGGGAGGCATGCCAAACTCAAGAGGATCGAAGGCGACGTCGTCGATGAAACCGCCCCAGCGCGAGTACATCTTGTCACGCGCGGAGCGGTCTGAATCGAAGAAAAGCTTCCAGTCCCAACGATCAGTTGGGATTTCCGTGATTGCATTGGTTTTGTTGAGGATATTCTGCCAGAAGCCGCGCAGATCGGCGGCTTTTGGCAGCACACAGCTCATGCCGATGATTGCGATAGCAGCAGGCTCTACACGAGGCGTCACGCGGCCCAGGGGCTGAAGCAGAGGCATCCGATGAAGTTGGTTCAGGCTCTCGACGGCGATATCATAGTGTAGCTCACTAATTGTGCAAACTTGGTGGCGCAGCGCCGCTACCTGACCAATCATATACATGCCTTGCGAGCGCTGCTCGTCTGCTGAAAGCGCCACAAACCTCGCTGCGTTATCGCTAGCGTTAGAAGTGTTAGACATAGGAGGGCGGGTGATGCCTTTGGTGGCGATCCGCAATCGGCCGATGGTCAACTCTTCAAGCGCCTGGCGTAGCTGGTCGGGGGAGGCACCTTCGGCACGCAGCCGCTGCTTTTCGCGGTCGAAGTGCTCTACAAATGTCGACGGAATGCATCGTACAGCATGACCCGGTCCGCTTTCCAGCAGCATCGTACCTGTGCAGGCAAGCGCTGCTTGCTGAAACACGGCTGTTATCGCTCCGCTCGAGACAGCCTCGGTAGTGAAAAGGTAGGCGGTACCGATGAGCACCCCAATCTCTACGCCACGCTCAATCAGCGGTGCAGCTATCGCCGCGACCATCGCTGCTGATCGGCTGTCGTGGATGCCGCCTGCAAACAACACCTGATACCCTAACGTACCTACAGGAAGTTCGTCGAGCAAGACGTCGATCATGCTGTTCCAGAGCACAAAGCTGCTACGCGGCCCAACATGCCCGCCGCATTCACGCCCTTCAAAAATGAAGCGACGCGCGCCATCGCGTAGGAACAGGCGCAATAGACCGGGTGAAGGTACATGCAGGTAGGTTGGAATGCCCTCGTGCTCTAGCGCTAGTGCCTGATCAGGCCGACCACCTGCGATTATTGCCCAAGATGGGCGGTAGCGACGAATAGCTTCCAGCTGCTGCTGCCGCAGTTCGATCGGCACAAAACCAAGAATACCGACGCCCCAGGGCAGTTCTCCGAGCAAGTACTGCGTTTCAGCCAGCAGCTGATCGGTCTCTTTGCCCGACATGAGCGCCAGTGCCAGAAACGGCAACCCACCAGCACGAGCAACCTCAAGGGCAAATGCGGGCTGATCGCTGACGCGGGTCATCGGCCCTTGCACAATCGGATAGCGGGTGGTATGAGTCAGGGCTAGTGGCGCACCCTCGGTGAGTGGCTGATGTGTACGCGCCGTTGCAAAATGTGATATGATCGCAGCGCGAAAAGCACCGATGATGCCGCCAACTGTGTGATAGCTTCGAGCGAGATTTGCTGCGAATGCAGCATCCTGCCCGATCGGTAACAGATGTTCGCCGAGCGTTGTCCAAGCGATATGCTGCTCGACCCGAAGCTGCCACGAACGCTGTTCTTCAGTCAACAAATGGAGATCGTCGCCCAGCGCGACGGCCTCTGTGACTAAGTACATCGACTGCAATTTTGATGCAC
>JAAUTF010000579.1 GCA_012031775.1 Candidatus Altimarinota bacterium
CTCCAGCTCGGCCAACTGAAATGGGTCACGCCCGATCAGCAGCTCGCGCACCGACTCCAGTTCGTCCACCACCTGCGCACACCGTGCGTCTCGCTAAGCCCGAGCGTCGCCATCGTCGGCCACAAGCTCGATGATCGTCCGCAGCGCATAGGGCGCGTGCAAGCCAAAAGCCGCGCGCAATGGCGGGTCGCCAAAGGCGATCGGCGTAATGCGCATTTCCACTATTCTCACAGTATCCCTCGCTCTCCACGTAAGGGCGCAGCCTGCTGCGGCCCTCGACGACAAGCGTAAGGGCGCAGCATGCTGCGCCCTACCTGCGCCCTACCCGTGCCCATCTCAGGCGCAGCCATGCGGCGCAACCGGAGTCACGTAGTGACGTCAGCCCTTCACCGAACCGGCGGTCAGCCCTTCGACCATATACTTCTGCGCATAGATATAGATCGCCACGACCGGCAGCGCCATCATCAGCGACGCGGCCATCAGCTGACCCCACGGATAAATGTCGCCGAAGACGAGTTGCTGCAGCCCCACCGGCAAGGTAAACAACTGCTCGCTAGTAATGAAGACAAAGGCGAACAGAAACTCATTCCAGGCATTGGTGAAAGCGAACAGCGTCACGGAAAGCAGCGCCGGTGCCGCCAGTGGCAGCGTCACGCGCCAGAACGCGCCAAGCCGGGTTGCGCCATCGATCATGGCTGCGTCTTCCAAATCCTCAGGAATCGAGCGGTAGTAGCCAAGCATCACCCAGGTTGCAAACGGCATCAAGAACGTCGGATAGGTAAAAATCAAGGCGCCATAGGAATCGATCGAAGCCAAGACTGGTGAGCGTGCGGTAGAGCGGAATGAAGAGCAGCGGATCCCGGCAGCAGGTACGTGACCAACAGCGCGGTGGTCAGCGCACGGCGCCGAGGAACTTCAGGCGCGCCAGCGCATAGCCAGCCAGCGCGGCAAGAAACACCGAGAGCACCGTGGTTGCGGTGGCTACGATCACCGTGTTGCGGAACCACGTTAGATATGGCGTACCATTGATCAGCGTGGTGAACTGCTCGATCGTCCATGGCGCGGGCCAGTAGATCGACTGAAACTGCTGGATCTGCAAGTTGGTCTTAAAGGCCGTGATAAAAACCCAGTAGAAGGGGAAGAGCACAAACGCCAGAAACGGCACAAGCAGGAGCAGAGTCACGATCACATTGTTGCGCTCACGCTGACGGCGATTCATCAGCGGCAGGCTGCGGCTCTCAGCGGGGCGGCCCGCCTTGAGCAAGCGCGCGATCTGAGTGCCGAGCGCGTCGAAGGCACCAAACAGCCATTCGATCGGCAGCATCACCACATTGAAGACCACACCCATCCAGCGGCCAAATGCGGCAAAGGCACGATCGACAATGCTGTTATTCTCGTCACTGCGCTCAGCGTTTTCATCGCGGCGCATAAACCGTGCGAGAATTAAGATAAAAAGCGCCAGCAAGGGGGCCATACTCAACGCGACCGCCGCACCGGGGCCGAAGCGCAGGCCGATGATCGCCTTTTCGTAGGCCAGGATCGAGTAGAGCCGCGTCGCCCCACCCGGGCCGCCGCCCGTCATCAGATAGACCAGGCCAAAAGTATTGAAGGTTGAGATCGTCGAGAGCAGCACCGTCACCGCGATCACATAACGCAGGCCAGGCAGCGTAATATGGCGGAAGCGCTGGAAACGACTGGCTCCATCGACCTCAGCCGCCTCGTATTGTTCCTGGTCGATGGCTTTGAGGCCAGCCAGGAGCAGCATTGTAAAAAAGGGAATGCCCTTCCAGATATTCACCGCGATCACACTCGGCATAGCCAATTGTGGCTCGGCGAGCCAGGCGATTTTACGATCGATCAGGCCAAGGCCTTGCAAGATCGGGTTCAAACCGCCGAAGATCGGATCGTAGATGCTGCGCCAGGCCATCGCGGTGACGACCTCAGGCACAATCCAGGGTAACAGCATCAGGCCGGTGAGAATGTTGCGGAAGGGAATGCGGCTGTTCAAGAGCAGCGCTATCGAAAGGCCAACGATCAACTTGGCCGTCACCGAATAGAAGGTGAAGCTAAACGTATTGGCAAGCGCACTCAAGAAATCGGCATCGCTGAACAGCAGTTCGTAATTACGCAGGCCGACGAAGCGCTCGGTGCGGTTAATCGTACGTTGCGTAAAGCTCAGCAAGATGGCGTTGATGAAGGGCCAGAGGATCAGCCCCGCCATGATGACCACCATCGGCAGAACAAACGGTAGCGCGACTTTCCAGTCGCGCCCAAGCAGCGACTCGAGGCGGCGTGATCGGGTGACGGGGCGAGTTACCAACGTCGGCGTTGGCCCACTGGTTGCCTGTTTCGCCATCGAACAGTCCTTTTTGAGGTTGTAAGTTTAGGATATAGGGTACAAGTTATAGGTGACGGGTGACAGAGCTGTTGTACTGGCGTGATGGTATACGAAACTGTGCCCTGTCCCCGTCACCTGTCGCTCATTAGCTCTGCGGCAAGCCAAGTTCCTCGAAGATCTGCACCATCTTCTGAGTGGCGTCCTCAACCGCCTGCTCTGCCGTCATAGAGCCATTGATAACATTCGCCATCATCTGACTGGTGATCGATTGGCTATCGATACCGGCAATCGCAGCGTTGGGGCTTGCCGGGTAGGCCTGACCAGTGTAGGGCGTTTCGTTGAAGATCAACTCCTGCAGCGTCGCGAAATTCGGATCGACACTCAGCACCTCGTCAGTCCACAAGTTTTTGTACGCAGGCAGGAACAACCCACCGCCATCCTTCACCATCGTCGTGAAGTTGGCCGGATCGAGCATATACAAGATCAGCTCTTTCGCAGCATCGGCGTTTTGTGCCCCCTTAAAGATAGTGAACCAGCCGTTACCGCCGCTATGCAAACGCTCACCGCTGTTCGCCATCGGCGACTGCAGCACGGCCGTGTTGGGGAAGACCGGGTTGTTATCGCGCTTGGCCTGCGCATAGACCGAGAAAGCGTTCGAAGTGAAGCCGAGCGTACCAGCGAGATAGGCCTCGTTGTTGCTGGTGTCCGTCCAACTGGCTACACCGGGCGGCAGCATGTTAGCGAATTCCGGGCTAGTATACGTCTCGGCGAGCCACTGCACCGCCGCCAAAGTCTCGGGCGAGTTAAACGTCACCCGCTCACCTGTCTCGTCAACAAAGCGCCCGCCGAAGCACTGGATGCAGTGGGTGATGAAGCCATGGCCATCACCGCTGCGGTTCACCGTGACACCCCAGCCAAAACGATTCTGTGCCGGGTCGGAGACTTGTAGCGCTGCATCGCGATAGCTGTTGTAATCGGTGAGCGAGGCCGGGTCGATGCCCGCTTCATCGAGCCAGTCTTTGCGGGCGAACCACGCACCGGAGTTGCTGATAAAGGGCACCGCCCACCAGCGCCCCTCGATAAAGGCATTGCGCTCAGCGGCCACCGGCACGACCGCACCATAACGATTGATAAGCTCTTCCACCACATCGGTCACATCCTCGAGCACGTCGAGAAAGTAGAGCTGGGGTATCTGTAGCGTGTGATAGGCAACATCGGGCGGGTTGCCGGCCTGAACAGCGGCCTGCATCTTGGCGTTGAAGTCGCCGAACTGCTCGGGGTTAGCCGTTGAGATACTGAGCTGAATACCGTTATCGCCAGCATAGGTCTCAACAAGGCCGCGAAACGTCTCCTGGACGCTCTGGAAATACTCGGTGCGGTGGATGACGGTGAGCTTGCCGGCGGCGCAGCTTCTTGGCGTTGGTCGCGGTCTTGCGCTTGATCTCGCGCTCGGCTTTTCGCTTCAGCCGCTCATCCATCCGCTCCATCACTTCGCCGAGCAGCGCGGCGGTCTGCGCGTCTCTTCCGAGGCTTCACACCACCGTGTTGCCGCAGGCCAGTGCCGGTCCTACCTTCCAGGTCATCAGCAGCAGCGGCAGGTTCACGGGCAGATGACGCCGATCACGCCCTTGGGCACGCGGATCGCGTAGTTGAGCGCGCCCTTGCCGTCGGGCGTGGACATCTGGAAGGACTCCGTCGGCACGTTCTTGACGAGGTCCGCGAAGATCCTGAAGTTCGCCGCGCCGCGCGGGATGTCGATGTGGCTGGCGAGGCTGACCGGCTTGCCGGTGTCGGCGACCTCGGCCTCGAGGAAGGCGTCGAAGCGGCGCTCGATCTCGTCCGCGAT
>JAAUTF010000580.1 GCA_012031775.1 Candidatus Altimarinota bacterium
GATGACGTCGTCGCCTGGTCCGCCCTCGCGCCATCGATGGTAGGTCATCAGCTTTCCCTCATAGTCGATGTGATTGATGTTGATATGCTGGCCTGTAAGCCCTCGGGTGTTGTTTTGGCAGTTCCGCCTCAAGCGAATCAAGTCTTCGTAGAGCCGATTGATGCCTTGAAAGGAAGCAAGCTTGCTCCAATCGACCGGGACGTCATCGCGGAACCATTCATCCTCCAAGAACTCTTGGCCGTTAAAGATCATCGGGATCCCGGGACTCGTAAAAACCAGGCCAGCCGCGAGGCATGATCGCTTTTGGGAATAAAAAGAGGTTGGATCGGAATGGTTGATTTCCGAAGGCACCCTGGCGTGTCCTTGGCAACCTCGTCGTGGATTCACTGTAAATCACTCGCTGAAACGCATCGCCGTTGTAGCGGAGGAGAAGCGCGTTTTTGACAGCAGTCATGTCCCGATGATTGTCGTCGGGAGTGATCACAGCGCCCCGGATTGGATGCACGAACCCAGCATCCCACTGCGCGTGAAACCCGGCGCCTCCCGCTCCCGTGGGTTTGGTAATCCATTCGTTGCGTTGAAGATCTTCGGCGATGGTGATCCGTTTAGGGAATTTCTGGGCGATTTCTTCGTTGATCCATTGCATGAGCGACCAACCTTCCGGCAGATCATCTACTGGATTATTCGTTCCCCGCACGTTTCGAATGAATGAAGTCGCGTCAAATCGCAGGCCGTCGACATGAAATTCTTCGAACCACATAAGTGCGTTATCGCGAATAAATTGGCGGACTTCACCGCGGCCGTAGTCCGGTCGGTTCTCTCCCCACGGCGTCCAGGCGCGCCAATCGTTGTAGAAGTAGATGCCGCCCATACCGTTTTCGCTCCAGCCGTCGAACTGCCACATCGCCAGGTCGCTGGGGCCAAAGTGGTTGTAGACGACATCGACGATGATCGCGATGCCGTGCTCGTGTGCAGCCTTCACAAAGCGTTTAAACGCCTGCGGCCCGCCATAGCTGCTCTCGATCGCAAAGGGGTGCGCCGGATTGTAGCCCCACGACACATCGCCGGCAAACTCGGTCGGCGGCATCACCAGCAGAGCGTTCACGCCCAGCTCGCGCAGGTAACTCAGCCGCTCAATAGCGCTGTCGAAGGTGCCGCGCCCGCCTTCAGCCGCCGGGTTGAAGGTGCCGACGTGCATCTCGTAGAGCACCATCTCGTTCCAGGGTGGCGTGCGATAGTCGTCGGAGTCCCATTCGAACCCAGGATCGTAGATCACCGCCTCGCCCACCGAGTTCGTCACCTCGCGCGCGTACGGGTCGATGCGCCAGAGATCGCGATCACCGCTGACGATGCGATACTTGTAGGTATCGCCGACGTTGGCACCCTTCACATCCAGCGACCAGCAACCGCCATCTTCGCGCGCCAACGGCAGCGCATCCGGCGACCACTCGTTAAAGCTGCCCGCCACATATACCGCCTCGGCATGCGGCGCCCAGACACGAAACGACGCCCCGCCTTTGTACGGCAGGGCGCCCATGCCCGCGTGTTTCGACGGCTTCGGGCGCGCAGCCCGCTTCGCCGTACGCTTCTTTCCCTCTGTCGCGGTCGTCATATGTCTCCTTCAATGTTTTTTTGACCCCGATCGAAACCAGCGAACAAACTGCAAGAAGTATGCCAGAATGCCCTGGTGCAATGCGCCGGGCTGGGCTTCCCAGGTTGTGCGCCCGCCCGTCACCTCCAGCCGCACGCCCTGGTAGGCCAGCCGCTCGATGTCACGATAATTTGGCAGTGCCATCTTCTGACTCCTGAATTCTGACTCCTGAATTCTTCCCTACGGCACATTCGCCCGCAGTTCTTCTAGCCAGATCGCCGCCGAGGCATCGCTCGGCGCGCGCCAGTCGCCGCGCGCGAGAGCGAGCCGCCCGAGCCGACTTTGGGCCGTTCGGCATGGCCGAGCGCTTGAACTGGCTGATCTGGAAGAAGCGAAACAGGAACATTTCCAACCAGTGTTTGATCGTCGCCAGTTCGTATTCATTACGCTGCCGGATGCCCTCCGGCCAGTCGCCGCGCGTTTTATCGCCCCAGGCGTGCTGACTGAGAAAGGCGATTTTGCTGGGCCGAAAGCCATAGCGCGTCGTGTAGTAGATATTAAAATCCTGCAGCTCGTAGGGGCCGATCTTCGCCTCGGTGCTCTGCGCCGGGCCAGATGCGGCATCACCCGGTACCAACTCGGGCGAGATCTCGGTGTCGAGAATCGATTGCAGCACGCCATTTGACGCAGCGCTGAACTCGCCGCTGCTGATCACCCAGCGGATCAGATGCTGGATCAGCGTCTTCGGCACCGAGGCGTTCACGTTGTAGTGCGACATCTGATCGCCAACACCATAGGTCGCCCAGCCCAGCGCCAGCTCGCTTAAATCGCCGGTGCCGAGCACAAGGCCATTATGATGGTTCGCCAGCCGAAAAAGGTGCGAGGTGCGCTCGCCGGCCTGCACATTCTCAAAGGTCACATCGTAGATCGGCTCGCCCGCCGCGAAGGGATGGCCCAGGTCGCGCAGCATCTGCAAACACGAAGGGCGGATGTCGATCTCGCTACCGCTCACCGCAAGCGCCTGCATCAGCGCATGCGCGTTGCTCTTGGTGTGGTCGCTGGTGGCGAAACCGGGCATGGTGTAGGCCAGAATATTGCTGCGCGGCAACCCGAGGCGATCCATGGTGCGCGCGGCGACGATCAGCGCGTGCGTGCTGTCGAGGCCGCCGGAGACACCGATCACGATTTTTTCGATGCCGGTGGCACGCAGGCGCTGCATCAGGCCATGCACCTGGATGTTGTACGCTTCGTAACAGCGTGCATCACGCGTGGCTGGCTTATTCGGCACATAGGGGAAGCGTTCGACACGTCGCTCTAGCCCTATCGCGCCTGTGGTACCGTAAAGGTGAAGGGCACAAACCGCAGGTCGCGCAGCTGCTCACGCTGGTCGCCGATTGTGTCGTTAAAACTGCTTAAGCGCATCCGATCTTGGGCCAACCGCTCTAAGTCGATGTCGGCCACGATTAGTTGCTCGTGCTCGGGGAAACGTTCTGACTCGGCCAGCAGCTCGTTGTTCTCATAGATCAGCGCGTGACCATCCCAGGCCAGATCGGTCGTGCTCTCGCCGGGGCCAGCCGCTGAATACAGGTAGGCCGCCACACAGCGGCCCGACTGGCCCGCGCACAGATCGTGGCGATAATCGGCCTTGCCGATGGTGATGTTGGAGGCCGACAGGTTGCAGAGCACGGTCGCACCGGCTAGCGCGGCATAGGTACTCGGCGGGATCGGCGTCCAAACATCCTCGCAGATCTCGACATGCACGGCGAAATTGGCCAGGTTCGCCGCCTGAAAGATCAGGTCGCTGCCGAAGGGTACGCGCTGGCCGAGCAGTGCTACCTCGCGCAAAGCCGTATCGCGAGCGGCGCTGAACTGACGTTTTTCATAGAACTCGCGGTAGTTCGGCAGGAAACTTTTGGGAATAACGCCAAGAACAGTGCCACGGTAGATCGCCACCGCGCAATTAAACAACTGACTATTAAAACGCAGCGGCGCGCCGACCAGCAGCAGCGGCGCAAGATCGGTGCTCGCCGTAACGATATTCGCCAGGCCGCGCAGCACGCCATCGAGCAGCGCATCCTGTTGCAGCAAATCGTCGATCGCATACGACGAAAGGCCCAACTCGGGGAACAGCACCAGCGCGGCCTGCGTAGCATCGGCGCGCCGTGCTAAAGCAATTGTGCGCTCGGCGTTAAACATCGGCTCGGCCACGCGCACTGCTGGCACCGCAACGGCGGCGCGCACAAAACCGTGACGATAAATCGAGAAGAAGGGCAGTTGCATCGCCTTGCACCTCGCAGTCAATTGACACGTTGCCCATAGTATACCGCTTAGAATTCAGAATTCAGAAGCTCCATTGCGCTCCATGTTACGCTCTATGCACTTTTGTTCTCGGTTCTGGGTTCTGAGTTCTGTGCTCTGTGCTCTGCAGTGCTATAACCTGCTACAATCCCCCCATGTCAACGCCACCGCTTATTGTTCACGACACACGTGCGCTGCTGCTCGACACAACCGCCGAGCAGGCTGGCATCGCTCGCGATGTGCTGGCCCGCTGCGCCGAAATCGTTAGCACGTCAGGCCTGTTGCATAGCTACCG
>JAAUTF010000581.1 GCA_012031775.1 Candidatus Altimarinota bacterium
GGCCCACGGGTAGCGTAGAGTGTCAGGAGTGTTGAGACACCGCTACCCGGCGGGCCACTAACGGCGATCAGCCCGCCTGGATGGCTGCTGCACAGTAGCATCGATCGCATGTAGCAGTTGGTCGCGTGGATACGCGAGCCGGAGCGTAACAAGCGTTTCGGCTGTCTGCTGAACAAACCAGGGGTTTACAGTGTCCCGTAGTGCGGGAAAGCGGTTAAGCGCAGCAAGCGCGGGAGGCATAGAGACAGGCATGGACAGCCTTCCTTCACCATTGGAAAACTGCCATCATCATACCAAATAAAAAAGCGTCGGAGGTGGATTGTACGAATACAATCCACCTCCGACACTAAGTAGTTTGTCTACTTGATCTCGGCCTGGGCACCGGCCTCGACGAGCTTGGCCTTGGCCGCATCGGCCTCTTCCTTGCTTACAGCCTCGCGCACCGGCTTGGGAGCAGCCTCGACAAGGTCTTTGGCCTCTTTCAGGCCCAGGTTGGTGAGCTCACGCACCGCTTTGATGACCTGAATCTTGTTAGCGCCGATCTCGGTGAGAATGACATCGAACTCGGTCTTCTCCTCGACCACCGGGGCAGCTGCAGCACCATCGCCACCGGCAGCGCCACCGACCATCGGCATCGCACCCATCGCCATCATGGGCGCAGCTGCGGTTACGCCCCACTTTTCTTCCATCGACTTCTTGAGCTCGACGAGCTCTAGCACGTTCAGTTCCTCAATGGAGGTGATAATGCTGTCAACCTTCACGTTAGCCATTGATAATTACTCCTTAAAGGTTTTTACAACCGGCAATTGTGCCATGTCGCTGTTTGATAGCCCAAAACAATGCCAGCCTGCTCCGATAGGCAGCAAGCGCCTCGCTGCATCTTCTGAATTCCGACCCCTGCATATTAACTTCGGCCCTACGCCGTCGCCTCGCCGCCGAGCTGATCGATGCGTGCCTGCAAGACGTACAGCACATTGCTGACAGCGGCGTTGATCACGCCGACAACGCCAGCCACCGGGGCCGCGACGCTGCCGACCACACCGGCCAGCGCTTGCTCGCGTGTAGGTAGTTTGGTAACCGCCTCCAGCCCCTCCGCCTGAATGGCCGAGGTGCCTAAAAGGCCACCGCGCAGCTTAAACTTCTGCGAGCCCTTGATGTAATCGTTAAGAACCTTGGCACCCTTGGCGACATCATCGTAGACAAAGGCGATTGCGGTCGGGCCAGCTAGAAGCGGCTCGATCGCTTCGCGACCAGTTTCGCGCGCTGCCAGTGTGAGCAACGTGTTCTTGGCTACAACCAGTTCGGCATTGTTCGCACGCAATGTGTTGCGCAGATCCGTCATCTCCGCGACCGTCATACCGCGGTAGTCAGCGATAATAGCGAGCTGCGAGCGCTGCATCTTATCCGTCAATTCAGAGACGATCTCGACTTTACGCTGTGTTGGCATCTTCTTCACCCCCTCTCGTTGCCAGAATCAAAACGGGCCACCACGCCAGACGTGGTGACCCGCAAAGTATCGCTAACGCTAACGCACTGAGGCGCATTACGCTGAGCTGCATCTCGCTGTCTACCTCGGCTGGCGGCAGGTGCCCTTCCTGGCGAGCGTGAACTCGACCAACCAGCTGTCTGGGGTAGTATTTACTTAACGCGCGTTAGTATAGCATACTTTTGTTATAGCCCGGCACGCTTTGAAGTCACTCAACTAATTAGCGGTCATCGCCTGCGCGAGCGCCGGGTTCACCGAAATGCCAGGCCCCATGGTGCTAGTTACCGTGATAGTACGGACATACACACCTTTTGACCCACTTGGCTTAGCTGCTTTGACCGCCTCCATCAGTGTGTGGAAGTTATCATACAGTTGTTCAGGCGTAAAGCTAACCTTGCCGATAGCGACATGGAGCAAGCCGGTCTTGTCGTTGCGGAACTCGACACGGCCTCCCTTCACCTCGCGGATGGTTAGCGGCAGTGTTTCTGCTGGCACGATTGTGCCGCTTTTGGGGTTAGGCATCAAGCCACGCGGGCCGAGCTTACGCCCAATGCGGCCCACCTTACCCATCATATCCGGTGTTGCGATAGCGACATCGAAATCGAAGAAGTTCTCTTTGTCGATGCGGTTGATCAGCTCATCGTTGCCGGCGAAATCGGCACCAGCGTCGAGCGCGGCCTGAACAGCATCGCCCTGTGCAAAGACCAGCACACGTGCCGATTTGCCCGTCCCGTGAGGCAGCGCTACAGTGGTGCGAATGTTCTGATCGGCATGGCGCGGGTCGATGCCGAGCCGCAGATGCACCTCAACCGTCTCATCGAACTTTGCAAACGATGCGTCTTTTACCAGCGCAAGCGCCGCCTCAGGCGCGTACAACTCGTCTGGGTTGACTTTCTTCAGCGCCTCAAGATACTTTTTGCCGTGCTTCGGCATGATACATCTCCTCTGTGGTGCAGGCGAGCGCACGCTCTCCCACTGATAGTTGCGCTCGAGAACAGCGCTAGGACACTGTGGCCGATGTTTCTTTACACTTGAGCGAACTAGTACAACACTGCAGAAATCTGCCGCAGGTTGTATGTGAGCTTCAGCCCGCCACAATGCGGTGTTCGTCAACGGGCGAACATACGCTTCAGCGTACTAGTCGACGATTTTGATGCCCATGCTGCGCGCGGTGCCAGCGATAATTTTCTCGGCACCTTCAATGTCTACCGCATTCGTGTCGGCCAACTTCTGATGGGCGATCTCGCGCAATTGCTTCTTGGTGACAGTGCCGACCGTAGTACGGTTCGGCGTGCCCGACCCCTTCTGAGCACCAGCTGCTTTGCGCAGCAGATCGGCCGCAGGCGGTGTGAGCAGCTTGGCCACAAACGAACGATCGCTGTAGATAGTGATCTCAACCGGAATGATGCTACCAGCCTGTGAAGCAGTTTTCTCGTTGTACTCCTTCACAAACGCCATAA
The DNA here is from genome assembly GCA_012031775.1 of Candidatus Altimarinota bacterium. Classification (GTDB taxonomy): domain Bacteria; phylum Chloroflexota; class Chloroflexia; order Chloroflexales; family Chloroflexaceae; genus JAAUTF01. The sequence goes on from JAAUTF010000581.1 coordinate 2,947, forward strand.
TGTTGATGCCATACTGGCCAAGTGCCGGGCCGACGGGCGGCGCGGGCGTGGCTTTGCCAGCGGCCAGCTGTAATTTTACAACACCAGCAAGTTTCTTTGCCACAACAATGCTCCTGTACGAAATGACAGGTTACAGCGCGCAGGTGATAGGCAAGCTTATCACCTGCGCGCTGTAACCTGCAATCTGTAACCTGTACCCTTTAATCGACGAGACGTGTTACCTGCAAAAAGTCGAGCTCAACCGGCGCTTCGCGACCGAAGAAGGAGACCAGAACACGCACACGACCGCGCTCATGATCGATGGCATCGACAACACCTTCGAAATCGGTGAATGGCCCATCGATAATCTTGACAGCCTGCCCCTTCTGGTAGCTAACGCGTACCTTGGGAGTCTCCCCTTCCATCTGCTTAAGAATAGCCTTGACCTCTTCGTCTTCGAGTGCCGTCGGCTTATTGCCGTGGCCCACAAAGCTCGTGACACCAGGTGTATTACGCACCACATACCACGAGTCATCGGTCATCCGCATCTGGACAAGCACATAGCCAGGATAGATTTTCTTATTGACTGTGCGGCGCTGGCCGTTCTTGATCTCGATCTCTTCCTCGGTCGGCACGATCACACGAAAGATCTGGTTACGCATCTCCATCGAGTCGATACGGTGCTCCAGATTCTGTTTTACTTTGTTCTCGTAGCCCGAGTAGGTATGAATCACATACCAGTGCCGATCATCCGGCGTCGTCTCGGTCGTTTCAACGGTCTCTTCCCCTGCCACGGCTTTCCTCAAACGGTTACGTGACCTTACGATACAAGATCAAGCAACAGGCTATACAGCGTCAGGAAGATCGAGTCGGCAACAAAAAGGAGTAAACCAATAACGAGCGATACGGCAATGACCACGGCGGTAAGCCGCAATGCCTCTTCGCGCGTCGGCCAGACGACCTTCCGCAGTTCGCCGCGTGTTTCGCGTACAGTACGCACAACAACATTTTCGCGCTGCTCTTTTTCCTTCACGACAGCCATTGCTTTTCCTTTTGCGACCGCCAACAGTAACGGTGCTATTCACGCGTGAGCCGACTGCAATTAGGCTCACGCGTGAATAACGAATTTCTAGTCTTGGATCTTGGTGACAACGCCAGCACCGACGGTGCGCCCGCCCTCACGGATGGCGAAGCGCAGCCCTTCTTCCATCGCCACCGGCACAATCAACTCGACGCCCATCACCACGTTGTCGCCC
>JAAUTF010000582.1 GCA_012031775.1 Candidatus Altimarinota bacterium
ATCGGGTGCCGCCCCCGCGCTGGGAGCCGCCTCGCCGTCGGGGGCGTCGTTCTAAGGCGCTTCAGGCCCTCATTGACCGGTGGTGCCCGCACCACCGTTTAGCATAGACCTACCGTATGCCGATCGGGCGCGCAAAACCGCTGATTGTGTCGATGGCGTAGAGCTGACCGCTCTTGCCAAGGCCATACAGCCGATCGGTCGCCGGGCGAATGTCGATCCCAACCAGGCTATCGTTGGCAGCAAGATTCGAGATGGCAATGTTGGAAAGAATGGTGGCGGGCTGGTCGCGGTCGAAGCTGATAAGCCGATTTGAGATGGTCGATGCGTAAACAAGGCCGCCAGATGCAGCAGCAGCGGGTTGTGCCGATGTCGGGTGAGCAGCGAACAGAACCATGGCCAATAGCAAGGTTGCGGCAATAAGCCGATGGAGATTTAGCGTCCAGGTGGGCTGAGCAGTGCAAGACATGCGAGTAGCTCCTTTGACGAATAGACTATAGTTAGATGGCGTTCTGACGCTGTTGACAAGATGTGGTAGGCGTGATGGAATAAGCGCATCAGCCCATACCGGCGCGCACGGCGGGAGATGCAGCCAACAGCTGGGATTCAGACGATCGTCACATGAAGATATGCGCAGCTAAAGGGGGTGTGGATCTATCTCGCAACCGTCAGGGTGAAGAACGCAGCAGCTCTGTTGCCAATGGCGCAACTGCTCCTGGTGCAGTGGGGCTGTGCCAGGGGTTGGTAATGCTGAGGAAGCGTACCGCTTGCACTGTCGGTACAGCGGTATCGAAGATAACGAAGGTCGCTGGGACAGCTTTTAGATCGCCGGGTTTCAGCGGGTTGTACCCCAGCAGTGTGCCGGGATTAAGCACGAGGTCGGGCCGACGGAGCGCAGCTCGTAGTGATGATTGTGCCCGAAGCAAACAAGATCGTACTGGCCAGACGCCGCAATAGGCAGAGCGATTTCGGGGTAGTGATTGACGGCAACAGCGATGTTGTCGAAGGTGGCGGCAAAAAACTGGCCGTGAAAGACGATTTGTGCATCGGCCTTGCGTGAGGTGTTAGCGCTTGCGGCATTGACCATAATCTGCCGCCAATCGCCCTCATTGTTGCCAGAGACAGCGTGGATAGGGCCGGGGAAGCCGCTGGCGAGGATGCCAACAACAAAAGGCGAACAGAGGTCGCCGCAGCAGAGCACTGTGTCCACCTGTGCATCGCTGATATGCGCAAGCGCGGCGCGCAGGTTCCATACCTGATCGTGAATATCGGAAAGAATGGCGAGTTTCATGCGCGCCTTCTTAACCAGCGTTCTGCAAAGTACAAGGGCCGCGTGGCTGGCTGAGAGATCTGCCAGCCACGCGGCCCTTGGTGTATTAGCTGCGGCGTTGGCCGAAGCCGCGTCGTCGAGGCTCCGGAACTGCCGGAACTACAAGTTCGCGGCTGCCGCCCTCGACCGGAAATTTCATACCAAAGCTGCGCTGCAAAATGTCACGAATTGTCGACTCCTGATTTCGCTCCGCCACCAGCGTGACCGAGACACACTGTGTGAGATCGCTCGGGTCGCGCTCTAGTTCGGCGCGCAACCAATGCGGCCAGCGCCGCACCGTTGTCAGAATAATATTCTCCGCTGCCCCGCTCAGGGTGAGCCGTAGCTCGCCAGGGTGCTCAAATCAAGCGTCGTCATTGTTGTGCCTTTCGCTGCGAGCTACAGCCGAACTAACGATGCGCAGGCCCTCAGCATGCACGGAGGCGAGGGCTAACCCTCGCCTCGCCACTGCTAAACCCGAGGGCCAGTCTATTTAGTAGCGCTCGCGCCGACCGCCAAAACCGCCACGGCCGCCCGAGCTGCGCCCGCCGCCCGGCTTCTCCTCGGCTTCGTTGACGCGTAAATTACGGCCATCGATCTCGTAGCCGTCCGTCGCCTTGATTAGCGCGCTTACATCGTCGGTTTCCATCTCCACAAAGCCGAACCCACGTGAACGACCGGTGTCTCGATCGTTGATCACACGCGCGCTCTGGACTTCGCCATGGCTGGCGAAAATGTCGTTGAGTTCAGCGTCACCGACACTCCAGGGTAGATTTCCGACAAATAACTTGACTTGCATCCCAAAACTCCTCCGCGCTTACGCACAGTGTTATGCGAGAGCAGCGCTGCTGCCTCCACGTCCCTACCGATTTTTTGCCGGTGCCCTGGATACTACCAGGTACACTCGCTCAGGCGACAACAACAGCCTACTTCGAGCGACGAAGGTAACCGTGGAACATGGAAGAGAGGGTACTCATAGTTTCACAGCAGATGATGTTGACTTTCCTATGAATTATACCACACTTCCTGGGGTGTGTCACTATCGCAATGTGCCGATCTATGCTATAGTGAGGAAAGTAGCTTTAAACGGTTTGATAAAAAGTGTGTTCTGTAAGGGGCGCTGTCGCCCGCAGCAGTGCCTTTACGCCCAGTTCAGAGCTACCACTAGTGCAATGCGGCAGAAATGCCCTACGGGGTTGTGAGTAGGCTTTCGCCCGCCACGATGCGGTGTTCGTCAGCGACGAATGCACGCTTCAGCGTACTAGTGCGTATTATCTCCTGTACTCCTGCTCTAACGCGTCATCTTCCTCCGGATGTCCTATCGGACACCAGACGCTCAGCGCTCAGCAGTCGGAATGACCCTGAAAGCCCTGGCCTACCGCGCAGCTTACACGATATAGTTTATTTATGGGGTGTGCGAGAACGACGATGCAGCTTGTATCGTGGACGAAAGGGGATTATTTTATGGCTAATTTGAAGAGTATTGTGCGCAAGGGCCGGATTTATTCCGTAACCGTCGCCGAGACCGAATATCGCGCTTTTATATGGCAGAACGGTAAAAACTTTTCTGGCCGGGTGGAGGATCATCCCCAGGTGCAGCTCTGCCATGGGCCAAGTGTGGTTGTTGTGCGCGAGCGTTTACGTGTAGCTCTCAGCGCTAGCCTGGCTGCTTAATCACGCTTTCGCCAGAGGGGGATGGCGCACCCTGGGTTGAGCGGCTATGCTGCCCAACTCAAGGCGCGTCATCCCCTTTCTGCACGTAGCCCAGCTAGATGCCTGGATCGGCGGTGGCTCCGTCGTCGAGCACAAATGTGACCTGCATATTTACGCGATAACCAGTAATATTGCCGTCCTGAATCATCACATTCTGGTCTTTGATCCAGGCACCCTCTACATTGCGCAACGTCCGATTGGCGCGCTGTATGCCCTGGTGGATCGCATCCTCAAAGCTTTTCGTCGAGACTGAGCTGATCTCGATAACACGAGCGACTGACATTGATCTGCCTCCCTTGCTTATACACTACGATGACGATCACCAGGAATGCAATTTGTAGACCAGTGTTTGTTGGCGTTGTGCCACTGCTAGTTCGGTTCTCCTCAGCTCACGAGCATGGTGCTTGTAGCTATGACGGTGCAGCTGGCTAGCGACCTGTTCTTCGGGTTCAATGCTAACTTAGCCCACCCTGCGGTGAGCGAACAGGTCTGTCTGCGCAGGCAGCCGGCCTGCTTGCGCGTCGGGGGTACAATTCTTGCTCGTTGCCTGAAGTATGATCGAGCGAATTGCTGCGGTGCGTGGGAGCAAAATTACCATAATCGCTGTCCGGCTTGGTGCGTGGTGGCCGCTATGGCTGCTCTTGATGCTCACAACATCGATGCCACCAAGCACTGCATTAGCGCAGGACGAACGCGTGACGGTGCGCCTTGACGGGCGCGCGCTTTTTCGTGTTGGCCCTACAACCGATGCCGACGCCACCACGCGTGCGCAGCGGGTTGAACGCCGCCTCGCTACTTTGTTGGAAAATCCGCAGGCCATCGCCCGCGCGCGTGTCGAACGAGGTACACTTGAGGAAGAGCGCATAGTGACCGTCGCCGGCGTGCCCGTCGTCACCGTGAGCCTGCTCGATGCTGAAGACAATCTGACGACACCGGCAGCGCTCGCCGCACTCTGGGCACAGCGTATCGACACAGCGCTCGCCGAGGGCCGTGGCCGACGTCTATCGCCTGGAGGGCGTTTTGCTGCCGAGGTGCAGAGCGCGGTCACCGCAGCCTTCGGACGCCTGGGCGAATCAGCGCTGACGGTGATCCCGCGTAGTTTGGCTGCCCTGCTTGTGCTCGGCCTCTTCTGGTTTATCGCCAGCGTTG
>JAAUTF010000028.1 GCA_012031775.1 Candidatus Altimarinota bacterium
CCTAGCCGCAGCGCCCAACGCGCCAACAACGCCGCCGTCGCAGCGGTTACGAATGCATTGATCAGCGCGATCGAAAGGCGCGCGCCATAGTCCACCAGCGGCTGACCTAGCGGTGCGAGTAACAGCGCCGGCGCATAAAATGGTAGCGCCAGTAAAGAGGGCAACACACCATACGGCGAGTAGCGCCCACCATCGCGCCCGGGTCGTAAAGCCGCGAGCGGCGCATCTGGCGCTGCTTCGATCGCCACGCTACCGCGCGTCAGTAAGGCCTGCGTTACCGCGATCATCGTTTCTTCGTCGGCGGAATACGTATGGCCGCTCATCGTCAGCACCAGCACAACGCTGAGGAGCACAAAAATCGCCTGCGGTACACACCGCATAGTCTGGTCAAGCATAACGCCCATCTTACCGCATGTTCACAAGTACCGTACTTTAGCTCTATAGCAGAAGTCAGGACTCAGGATTCAGGACGCAGAAGCGCGAGTGTATCGCAATGCACGTCGAGCGCACCGCTTGGGCGCAATCGATCTGACCACTGCTATATAGAGCGAACAAAAGAACGTCGAACAAAGGAATAGCTGCACAACGCATGTGCGTGCTTTGTTCCTGTGTTCGCTGTTTGCCTGTTCTTTCTCTAGGCGCTCCTACGCTTGTAAATGTCGCCAGGTAAACCAAGCGCGTATCGGCCCGCTTCAGCGAGGTTTCGTCCCCATAGCCCGACGCTTGAATACACGGGTGGGCGGCAGCACGCTCATAGGCATAGGTTGCGGCATCACGTCCGAGTTCAAATGCTCATTGCGGGTATCGGCTCTATGTGACAATATGCTCATACACTAATTGCTTAACCAGTTTTATACTATTCCTCGTCCATCGTATCGCCCGCCGGTTCATCTCATCCTCAAGGAGACATCATGCAACGACTTTGGACACCCTTCGCACTGACGGCTCTGTTGGCGCTTGTGTTCAGTGCTGTGCTTGTGCGACCAGCGCTCGCACTTCCCGCTCAGCAAGCAACAACTACCGCAACAGCAAGCTCTACCGCTCAGCCCAGCCCGACCTCAACTTCTACCGCTGTAACCAGCACTGCTACGCCTAGTGCATCGACGACCACAACGTCGACGGCGACCACCACGACCACCACGACCACCACGACCCCAACCGGCACAACGGCCACCACGACCCCAACCGGCACAGCGGCCACCACGACCCCAACCGTTGTAACAACCGCTACACCGCTTCCTGACGATGATGTGCTCATCTTAGCTGGCGGCTACCGCATCACCTTCCTCGGCTGTACGTACAGCACAACTGGCGATGACGATGACGATGACGACGACAATGGCAGCGACAGTCTACGCGACGATGATGATGACGACGACAATGGCGGCGACAACAGCCGCACGACATGCCGTTATCGTGTCGAAGAGCTGTCGAACGCGCAAGATCTTAGCAATTGGGTGCTCGGGCTGCCCGGTTGTTTGCTCGTCGATGCCTCGCCCCGGCCTTACGAGGTGGTCAACCCCGACCCGAATTCAGGCTTGAACGGCGTAAAATGGCAGACCGCGACCAGCTTCACCAGCGGTGAGTTCAGCGTAACCCTCGCCGGACGCCTCTCGGTCGGCGTGCTCGATGTCGCCGTCAAAGGGCCGGAGGTGGCGCTCGGCGAGTTAGCCGGGCCGATCTGTTCACGTGGCAACGACGACGACGATGACGACGATAACGACGACGATGACGACGATGGCCGCCGTGGGCCACCCGCGATCATTATTATCGAGCGCCCTGATCCGCCGACGATTATCGTCGAGAACGGCATTTCCTTCATCCTGCTCGTGCTCGTGATCGATAACAGTGGCGGCGATGCCGACGACTGCCTGCTCATCATCGACTTAAAGCTGCTCGAACTGGCCGATCTTTCCTTCCTCGAAGGTGCAGGCTATGTCAAGGAGATCAAAGACGGCAAGGTGACGATCAGCATCGGCCAGAACAACAAGGTCAAGAAGGAGAAGTTTAAGCTCAACCTGAAACTCAAAGTCACCGCCGACAGCAGTGTTGAGCAAACGGTTGAAGTGAAGTACTCGATCAAGTACAAAGACAGCGGTGGCGAGCGCACGAGCGAGCCTGTCGTTGTGGTGGTGACGGTGCCGCCGATCGTGATCGTAGCACCGATTGTTGTGCTACCGCGCCTCACCGAAGACGAGATCGATACCCGCTTTGTCGCACGCTGGAACAGCGGCGGTGGCCTGCGTATCTACGGGCTACCGCTTACACGGGCGATAACCTTGCGCAGCGGCATTATCGTGCAGTACTTCGAGCGCGCCCGCTTCGAATACCACCCCGATAATGAAGGTACCGAATACGTCATCCTGCTCGGTCTGCTCGCCGTTGAACTCGGCTACACCCAGCCGCCGGTGGCACCGCCCGATGACGACGACGACGATGCCTGGTACTTTGCTGCCACCGGCCACCTCATCGGGCCGGAGTTCCGCCGCTATTGGAGCGAGACCGATGGCCTGTTCACCTTCGGCTACCCGATCGGCGCAGCTTTCCGCGACGACCGCGGCCTGCTTGTGCAGTACTTCGAGCGCGCTCGCTCGAATTCCACCCCGAATTTGTCGGCACTGAAAACGAAATCCTGCTTGGTCTACTCGGCGAAGAAGTCCTGATCGCGCGCGGCGGTGACGTCGACGACGACGACGACGACTAGACGCTCCTCTCCTCAAAGATCAATCCACAGCGGTGTCTGGCAAAGCCAGATACGCTGTGGATTAACTCAGGACCCTTTTCCTACTACCGACTATTTGACATTTCGTGCTACAATACGCAAACTACTAGGCCGCATTATTATTACACTTGAATCGTGATTCGCCCCGATCTATAGCCGCCACTTCAAAAATGGCGTAAGGAGTTCAGCATGGCTAGGCGAACGCAATGGCTTCGTCTATTGTCGGTCTTTCTGCTCGCCGCCGGTGCTATCCTCCTGGTGCCGGGGGCCGTGCGAGCCGCTGGAGCCTACACCGTCACTAGCACCGCCGATACCGGCGGCAACTGTAATACTACCCCGACAAACTGCACACTACGCCAGGCGATCAATTCTGCGAACGTCGATGGGGTTGCTAGCACTATCACGTTTCAATTTACTACCTCTGGAAACGTTATCATCGCACCAGATCAGCCACTGCCTTCTATTTCCTCACCAAATACGACGATCACCGGCCTCCTCAGTAATGTCACCTTTCAGCCCCGCGTCCGTATCGATGGCGGCGGTGATTTATCTGTGGGCTTCCGCATTTCCTCAAGCAGTAATCGGATCGAAAAGCTCATCTTTACCGGCTTCCGCGGTGCTTCTCCTGTACCCGGCGGGGCGGCAATATATATAACCGGCACTAATGCAACCGCTAACACTGTCGTTGGTAATTACATTGGAAATATACCCTTTACAACGTATAGCCCAGACTTCGCTAACAACTTTGGCGTTGTCATCGATGGCCGGGCCGAGAACAATACAATTGGCGGCGTAAACGACACCGACCGTAATGTAATCAGTGGTAATAATTTCGATGGTATTCAAATTACGAATAGTGATGGCAATACCATCTTTAATAACTTTATAGGTATAGCTGCCGATCTAAATACGCTTACCATAGCTCCATTAGGTAACGGGGTGAATGGAGTGCAAGTATCGGATGGGGCCTTAAATGTCATTGGCGGGATCAAGCCAAATATCGTCTCTGGCAATGATGTTGGTATTCTTATAACTGGAAGTGCGGCGGTTTCAAACACCATTGGCTTCAACTATATCGGCTCTACTGACACGGGCATTGCAGATACCGTTGATTTTAGTAACAGCGCTGATGGTGTGCGAGTATCGCTCGGCGCACGTGGAACTGAGCTTATCGGAACAGCACAGCAGCCTTTGATAATTGCCGGTAATGGCGGTCACGGTGTTCGAGTAACCGGGGACGAAACGGCTGATACCACGATTTCCGGTGCTTTGATCGGCGTTCAGATCGACGGTACTTCGCCGCTCAGCAACACGCTCGACGGTATTCGTATCGAGAATAATGCCGAACGAACGACGATCGGCCCTGGCAATACTATCTCCAGCAATGGCGGTTACGGGGTTTCTGTCGGTATTACTTCGAACTCGTTCACTGCGGTGCGCGATGTTACCATCGCCGATAACACCATCGGTCTGACCGCTTCTTACACTGGTTCGCTGCAAAATGCTGCGGGTGGCATCTCTATCGAAGCGCCCGATTTCGCCGTAATCGAGAACATCCTAATCGGCGGCTCTGAGGCCGATGGTAATGTAATCGGCGGCAATGGCGGCCCCGGTATAGTTATCTCCGGTACGAATACCTTCAGCACGACGATCGCCGGCAATCTGATCGGCGTGGCGCAGAACACAGCGGGCAAGTTTCTCGCCCCCGCCGGTAATAATGGCCCTGGTGTGCTCGTTCAGAGCGGCGTTATCAGCACGACTATCGGCGGTAACCTCGGTGCCAATACAATCGTCGCCAATAACGGCCCCGGCGTGCAGATCCGCGGCAGCGAGACGGCCACCGCAACTGTCGCACTGAACTTTATCGGCCTCGCTCTCGACGGTGCCAACGAGGTCGATCTTGGCAATGAAGGCCCTGCTGTCAGCCTAGACACTATCTTCAATAGCTCGGTGCTGACCAACACGATCGCCTTTAATACGACTGGTATCTCGCTCACCGAGGTGCTGACCGCGACGGTGGCAGGTAACGCCGTGCGCACAAATAGCGATGCTGGTCTGCTTGTCACCGGTGGCCGCTATCTCAGCCTCGCCAATAACGTGCTCGATGAGAACGGCGGCAATGGTGTTGTGCTCACCAATGTGGTCACCGCTACGCTAAACGGCGGCGATGTACTCAACAACGGCGGCGACGGCGTTCTGATCGATGGTGCCTCGCGCCAGATTACCGTGAGCAATAATCTGCTGCGCGCTAACGGCGGTTATGGCGTGCGCGTCGACCTCGACGGTCAGCGTATCGAAATTATTGATAATCGTATGGCCGCCAACGCCCTCGGCGGTATCGAGCTTGTCGGCACCACTGTGGGCAGCGGCGATGCCGCTAACCCCAACCGTGACATCGACCCACCCGTCATCGATCTTAGCTCGCCGCTGCGCCCGCGCCTCAACCAGAATGGCGACCTCGTTGGCTATGTGATCACCAGTACGAACCTGCTCGAAAGCGCGATCAGCCCGGTTTCGGCGTGCGTCACATGCACGGTGCAAATTTTTGCGCCCGATGCTGAGCTGCCCGCGCCCGATGGCCAGGGTTTCACCAAGATCGGCGGCGATGTCAGTGTCGACGCTGAAGGCCGATTTAGCGCCAACATCCCGCGGCCCTTCCCGCCCCAGCTGTTGTTTACAGCCACCGACGGCTTCGGCAACACCTCCGAGTTCGCCGTCTTCAGCATCACCACCGGCCTGCGCATAACACCGCTCGACCCGGTGCCCGCCGTGGGCAGCGCCTTCCCAACGCAATCGATCAGCTACACCTTTACCGTGGAAAATAGCGGCTCGCTCGACCTCACCGATCTGCAGTTCACCGTCGATGAGGATTACCCGGCCACGCTCGATAGCTGGGAGCGTGTGCTTCAGCCGGCCACCGAGGTCAACGCGAACTCGCTCAGCCTTCCCGCTGCCTTCAGCACCACCGTGACGGTTACCCTGACACTGCCGCCTTCTCCCAACGACGATGTGCTGGTCGGCAAACAGGACGTCACCCGCGTACTGATCGGCTCGCAGATCTTCAGCGATGTCGTCGCAAGCGCGCTGATGACGACAACCGTGCTGCCAAAAACGGTGATCAGCGTCTCGCCGCTGACTGCGAGCGGCAGCGGGCGACCAGGCACGACGGTGACGCACGAGCATGTGGTCACAAATCTGGGCAATATCACCGCCACCGTCATGCTGACTTTCACCACCACGCCCGCCGATCTCTGGGAGACCACGATCTCAACCACCACGCTGGAGATCGGGCCGGGTGATGCGCGCGAGTTCGTCGTCGATGTTAGTGTGCCACAGGGCGCGCAGGATAAGAACCCCGATGGCAGCCCGGTCTCGGCGGTGACTATAGTGGAGATCGATGTACTCGGCGCACCTGATCAGAACAAGGTTGTCACCGATACAACCTTTGTCACACTGGTGCAGCGCGCCGTGCTCTTCGGCGGCGAAAACCGCGAGGCAGGGGCCGGGCAGGTGGTGCGTATCTTGCACACCGCAGAGAATACTAGTAACGGCACAGCAACCTTTAAGATCAACGCCAGCTCCGACCAGGGCAGCACGATCACTTTCGAATCAGCAACCGACGGCGTTCAACTCGTCAACGGCGACACTTTTACGATCAGCAATCGTAACAACCCGCCGAATGAGCGTAATACCTTCGACTTCTTCGTCGTTGTTACCATAGCACCTGATGCCGAACTTGACTCGCTCGATACAATCGTGGTCTTCCTGACCGAGACCAATGGCAATTCGATCGGCGGGGCCACCGTTCGCAGCCGGATCACCATCACAAGTGGCACTACCAGGCTGTATTTGCCGGTGGTAAGGAATTGACGCGGTGATGTTTAACAGCGTCTAATGGCGCATGCGAGCAAAATCCTGCGGTCACTTAAGACTTCCTGGCCCTCACCCCGTCACCTCTCCCTCATGCGTGAGAGAGGTGACGAGCACAGCGAGACGGGGTGAGGCAACGCGCGTTGGTATACCAAATTTCATTCAAGTGAGGGGGAAGCGCCGTGGCGCCGTTCGTTCGACGTTTCTGCTGGTTCGCACTCGCCGCGCTGCTGCTGCTGAGCCTTCCAACCGCTCCGGCCAGCGCGCAGACAACCTACACCGTCAATACAAACGCAGACAGCGACAACGGCTGTGACGCGGCAGACTGCTCGCTGCGTGAGGCGATCAAAGCGGCGAATGCTAGCACCGGTGCTGACATTATTCAGTTCAGCGTCAGCGGCCCAATCAAGGTCAACACCGCGTTGCCCGCGCTCAGTGGCGGCAGCATCACGATCAACGGCGGCAGCGCGCGCGTCACCCTTGATGGCGGGCTGGCCGAAATCGCCAATGGTATTACGATCACCTCGGCCAATAACGAAGTGCGTGGTCTGGTGATCGTCAACTTTAACACCATTCTCGGCTCGGGCTTCGCCGCAGGCGGCAACGGCATCCATATCAGTGGCAGCGGCGCGAGCGGCAACAAGATCTACAACAACTATATCGGTGTAGCCGCCGACGGCAACACCGCCGCACGTAACCAGAACTTCGGTGTGCTGCTCAATAACGGCGCGAGCAATAACGATATCGGCGGCGCAACGGCTGGCCTCGGCAACGTCATCAGCGGCAATCGCGTCTCGAACATCTACATCGGCGTTGTCAGCGATGGTTCGGTGGATCCGGTAGAGAACAACCGCATCGCTGGCAATAACATCGGCACCAATGCAGCTGGCACCGCCGTGCCGTCGGGTGCTTCGCTCAACGAGTCGCAGGGCGGCATTACGGTCTACGAGTACGCGCGCAATAACACCATTGGCCCAAACAACGTCATCGCTGGCCACAGCACCAGTAGTAGCACTACCAAGGCTGGCATCCTCTTCGATGGCCCTGGCTCCAACGATCCCGATATCCCCAGTGGAACGATCATTAAGGGGCAACTTTTATCGGCATGAGCCGCAGCGGTGAAGCGATCCCGAACGATCTTGGCATTCGTATGGCGATCACCGGCAAGTACGGCCCGCAAAACACCGTGATCGGCGACCCAGCCAACCTCGCCGCCGGGCGTAACTACATCGGTGGCAATAGGCATGGCGGCATCGAGTTCCCCAACAACACTCCGCCAAATGGTAATGCAACGATTGTCGGCAACTATATCGGCATCTTCAGCGACACCAAGCTCGTACCAAACGGCACTAGCTCGCTTCTGAGCGATGGTATCTTTGTTGGATCGAGCAGCAGCTCCACCGTGATAACGATCGGCCCCGGCAATGTTATCTCCGCCAATCGCGGCAATGGCATTCGTGTACGTGCCAACAACACTGTCATCAAGGGCAATAACATCAGCACGAACATCGCCGGTACCAGTTCGAGCAATTCGACCGAGAGCGTCGTGGGCCTGGCAAATTTCTTGGCCAGCGTTCTGATCGAGCGCGGTACCGGCACCTTGGTGGGCGGCAGCAGCGGTGCCGACCGCAATATCATCGCCTATGGTGGCAGCCAGGGCGAATATACCGGCGTACACATTCAGCCCGGTATCAGCGATACCACTGGCGGCCACATTGTGCGCGGCAACAGCTTCGGTATTAACGCTGCGGCGACGAACCGGCTCAACAGCAGCGTGCCGAATCCGAATGCGACGCGCGGCATCGAGATCAACGGCGGCACCAGCAACAATCTCATCGAAGATAATATCTTTGGCGGCAGTGCCTATGGTGTGCTGGTCTGGCAAGACGATACCAACAGCCCGCCGACGAACAATACGATCCGCGACAATATTTTTGGCACCAATTTCGCCGGTGCCACCGATAGCACCACCGCAGCGAATCTGCGCCTGGCGCGCCAGGGTGTGCGCCTGCGCGAGGGCAGCGGCAACATCCTCGACGGCAACCTGATCGTCAATAACGGTAGCGAAGGCACCGCCGCCATTCCAGCCGCTGGTGTATTGGTACAAACCGGTGCTAGCGGCAATACGCTTATCGATAACCGCATCACTAACACCGCTACCGGCCCTGGCGTGAATGTCAAAGGCGTACAGCGCATCACGATTTCGCGCACCACGACGCAGAACAACAGTGACAACGGTATTGAGCTTAACGAGGGCGGCAACGCCAATATCGCCGCGCCAACGCTGAGTTCCATGAGCGGCACCACGCTCAACGGCACGGCCCCCGCCGCCTGTAGCAGCGGCGGCTGTGTGCTCGAAGTCTTTACAAGTGCCAACCGCGACGATGGCGAAGGCCCGATCTTTCTGACTCAACAGGCTGGCGTGAGCGCAGGCGCTTTCAGTGTTAATGTCGCTGGCTGCTCGCGCTATCTCACGGCGACCGTGCGCGACGCCGATGGCGACACCTCGCCCTTCTCCTCGCCCATGCTCGACAGCCAGAGCGCAGGCGGCACCTGCCAGGCTCCGAATTTTACGCTTGCAGCCGCAGCGCCGAACGCGCGCAGCGCCGAAGCTGGCACCAGCGTCAGCTACGTGCATCGGCTGACAAATAACGATGCGATTGCGCGCACCTTCGCCATCGTGATCAACTCCTCGCAAGGGTGGGCCAGCGGGCCGAGCAGCGTCAATGTCGCCGCGAACGCTTTTGCCGATGTGACGATCACGGTTGCCATTCCGGCCGGGGTAAGCGTCGGCACGGTGGATACAACCACGATACGGGCCAGCGTCTCCGGCTATCAGTCGGCTACGCAGACCGATACCACCACAGTTCAAGCCGTCACGCTCGACCCGGCCAATCCGGTGATTTCGGCGGCTCAGAGCCAGACGATTAACCCGTCGGCAACACCAACTCCGGTTGTATTCCGCCATATTGTCACCAATAACGGCGAGCAGACGGGTACATTTGCCGTCACCGTTGCCTTTGTCGGTGGTGCAAGCGGTTGGACAGCCCTGAGCGTTATGCCGACCACCCTCAACCTGGCCGCTGGTGCCAGTGGCGAGATCGAGCTACGAGTGGCCCCCCCGGTCAATGCACCGCCGCAGACGATCCAGATGCGCATTACAGTGCGCGAAACCAGCAATAATAACCAGGCCCAGGTCGTCGATAGTGTGACGGTCGCTACCGTGACCAGCTTTAGCTTCGTTGAAGTTGCGCCCGCCAATTTAATAACTGGTCCCGGCACGACACGCGTGTTTACGCATACCCTGACGAACACCGGCAACAGCAGCGATAGCTACAATGTCACCGTTACACCACAGGCACCGCTGACAGCCAGTGTGTCGCCGAGCAACCCGATCAATTTGAACGCCGGCCAAAGCGCAACGGTACGTGTCACGGTCAGCGTTCCAGCTACAACACCCGGCAATGTGACTTATAACATCGGTGTCGTGGCCCAGCGCACCGCTGGTGGAGCTGTCGACAATAATAGCAACACGTTGCGCGTCACCGGCGAGGGTAGGCTGACGATCACTGCCGACAACGCGAAGAACGCTTTGCCCGGCGGCAGCGCAATCTTCACCAATACGATCACCAATAATGGCAATATCGCCACGGCAGTAAGTTTCCCCAACCCGGCTGCGCCAAGCGGCTATAGTGCCACGGTAACCGGCAACACTTGCCCGGCCAGCCTGGCTGTGAATGCCACATGCACCTTTAGCGTACGGGTGACGGTTCCGGCGAATGCACAGGTAAGTTCACAGAATGTCGGCGTCAGCGCGACAGCCTTGAACGGCAGCGGCACCGCCGATGACCGCACCGCAACGGCAACCAATGTCGTCAATGTGCTGCTAGTGCCTGGCTTCACGCTTAGCGCCGTCGTTCCAACTAGTCTTACCGTCGGCCCGCTTAGTACGGCGGTCTTCACGCATACGCTGACGAACACCGGCAACGGGCGTGACAGCTTCAATATCAGTATTGCACCGCAAGCGCCGCTGACGGCAAGTTTTACGCCAAGCAACCCGATCGAGCTCAACGCCGGCCAGAGTATCAGCGTGCGTGTGACGGTCACGATTGGCGACAACGTGCCACAGGCGACGTACAATGTGTCTGTTAGCGCGAACCGCACCGCTGGCGGCACGCCGAAGACAAACATTAACCAGGTGAATGTGGCCGCCGGTGCTGCGCTAGTCCTCACGGCAGCGCCCGCGCAAAACGCTCCCGGCCTGACGGCGAGCACTCTGACCTTCAACAATAGCGTGCAAAATCGCGGTAACCTGGCCGCTCCAGTGGAGGTGCTAGCGCCGAGCGGCCCGTTCAGCGCCACGATCACCGCCAACACCTGCACCGGCACGCTTGCTATCGATGCGATCTGTACCTTTAGTGTTGAAATGACGGTGCCCGCCGACGCCGACGCCGGCACCTATACGACCACAATTCGTGCGCGCGCCGATAACCCCGACCCGGTTCAGGATACGACAGCCAGTGGTAGCAACGTCGTCATTGTGCAAAAAGCCGGCGCGCTGCTTTTCACGCCCGATCGCAACGGGCTAGTACTGCCGACGCGCACCGTCACTTACACCCATTTGCTGACGAACACGGGCAATGCGAGCGACAGCTTTAGCCTAAGCTTCGCGCGCAGCGACAACAGCTGGCCGACAACGCTCCAGCCGCAGGCACTAAATAACGTGCCGCGCGGCGCAACGCGCAGCGTGACGGTGACAGTGACAGTACCGGCAGGTACACCAGAGTTTGCGACGATGACGCTGACGGTAACGGCGGTTTCCGCGAACACGCCGGCCGTCAGTGCCCAGGTGATCGACGTAACCACCGCTGAGGGGCTTGATGCCGCCGAGCTATCGTCGGGCATCACGACGAATGCCGAGTCGAGGGCAGCCCGGTGACACGCACCTTCACCCATACGCTCACGAACACCGGCAATACAACGATCGCCTACGATATTGTCCTGAGCAACAGCCGCCCCGACTGGCCCGCGCCGCTGCTGACATCGGGCAGCCCAACGCCAGTGCTCGCGCCCGGCGAGATGACGACGGTGACACTGGAGGTGACGGTGCCGGGCGATGCGACGAACGGCATCAGCAATACCACCCGGATCGAGGTCTTTGAGAGCGGGCGAACGGCACCGCTACTGGCCAGTGCCGCAAACATCATCCGCGTCGGGCCGCGTTTCGCCGTGCTGCTCGACCCGCCGATCAACGTCGGCGAGGTGATCCCGAACGGCTCAACGTTCTTCACCCACACCTTGACGAACGTCGGCCTCGATCCCGACAGCTATACGATCGTGGCGAGCGATCCGCAAGGTTGGGTTGCCGAGGCCGTGCCAAGCGAGGCCGCCCTCGCACCCGGCGAGAGCATCACGATCACGGTACGCATCGATGTGCCGAGCGGGCCACTGGCCGGTGTGCCGGGTGTCTCGCTTGTTGAAGTACGCTCAGACGCGGCAGGCGAGGTGATCGCCATCGGGCGCGAGGAGGTAACCGTCGCGCAGGTGGCCAATCTGCGCTTCGACGCCGATGACGAAACGGTTGTCTTCGGCGCGAACAGCACGGCAACTTTTGAGCTGCCTTTCTATACCCTGAACAACCTGGGCAATGGCATCGACACCGCCGCGCTAACTATCGACGACGACCTGGGCTGGGCGCTAGCGATCTCGCCAACGGCGCGCACGATCAACCCGAACGACAAATTCGCTTTTATCCGCGTCACCGTGACGATACCGGAAAATGCGCGGCGCGATGTGGACAA
This sequence comes from Candidatus Altimarinota bacterium, assembly GCA_012031775.1. Taxonomy (GTDB): domain Bacteria; phylum Chloroflexota; class Chloroflexia; order Chloroflexales; family Chloroflexaceae; genus JAAUTF01. The sequence goes on from JAAUTF010000028.1 coordinate 12,394, forward strand.
TATTGTGCGCATTACCGCGCGCTCGCAGATCGACCCAACAGTGACCGCCGAGGCGCGCATCGCCTTCCGCACCGTCGAAATCATCCTTACTCAACCCGACGAGCGGCTGTATTTGCCGGTAGTCCGGCGCTAGCAGGTTACAGGTCACCGTGGACAGTCCAAGTAGCTTTTATCACCTGTAACCTGTAACCTAATGAGCATTCTCGTCCTTCATGGCCCAAATCTGAATATGTTGGGGCAACGCGAGCCCGAGATATACGGCGCGACGACGTTAGAGCAGATCAATACTGCGTTGCTCAAGCGCGCGGCAGAAGTGGGCCTCGTACTGAGCTGCTTTCAGTCGAACCACGAAGGCGCACTGATCGACATGATCCAGCAAAAAGGCTGGACTGCCGACGGCATCATCATTAACCCGGGCGCGCTCACGCACTACGGGCTGGCCTTACGCGACGCTTTGGCCATGATCAAAGCGCCGATCGTGGAAGTTCATATCTCGAATGTATACCAGCGTGAGGAGTTTCGCCACAAATCGGTGATTGCCCCGGTGGCGACGGGGCAGATCGCTGGCCTGGGCTGGCGCGGTTACCTGCTAGCGTTAGAGTGGATGATTAGCCGAACATCGTAGAGGTCGTATACGCTCGGCTTACTTATAGCATATCAATGCGTAAAACGGTCGGTCAACTCGGCGACGATCGCATAGCGACGGCGGATGTCGTCGAGCACATCGCCATCGACCTGCTGGGCGTTGCGATAGACCTGTTTATCGAGCATTCGCCCCTTATCGCCGCCCGGCCAGATGCGCCATGAATCGTTGTCAATCACATCGGCGACAAGCAAAGTACCAGGAGCGTCGCGCCCGAACTCGATCTTGAGATCGACAAGCGCCACATCCTGCGCCGCCCACGCCTGCTCAAGAACTGCAAACACCCTGCGCCCCTCGCCGATCATTGTCTGCACCTCAGCACTGCGCGCCACACCCTGCTCGACGATCGCGCGCTCGCCGATCTGCGGATCGTGACGAGCATCATCTTTAAGAAAAAATTCGACCAACGGCGGATCAAAGCGGGTACCCTCGGGCACGCCGGGGTTGCGCTTAAGATAGGAACCGGTGGCAAGCCGCCGCATCACCACTTCGAGCGGAATCATCGTGCAGCGCCGTACCACCGTATACTCTGGCGCAGGCGCGGCAACAAAATGCGTCGCAACGCCAGCCGCGTTGAGCAGCGCAAAAACATTCGCCGTCGTCCGCCCGGCCAATGCGCCCTTGCCCGCTATCACAGCGCGCCGCGCTCCGTCGCCGGCGGTGATACCATCTTTATGAAAAAGAATAGCTAACGAGGAATCGCCTGGATGCGCGTAGACGACTTTTGTTTTGCCTTCGGAGAGAGTTGCGCCGACTTCCATACTATCTCTTTCCACAAGGTTTGAAAAAGTGCCGGGTGTTTTGCGACGCAAAACCACCCGGCACTTTTTCCAAAGCCTTTTAATAACGCAGCACCGCTGCGATATTGCTATGATCGTCGAGGGTGCCAGGATCAGTGAAACGAATGCGCCCGCCCTTGCTGAGCACGATTTCGATCAACTCATCGACGGCATCGTCGTGGACATCGACGCCACCCAATTCATCGACCGGGGTGAGCACAAAACCGGTCTCATCGAGCACGGCGGGCTGCTCGTAGTTCTCGGCGACGAGCAGCAAATCGATGCGGCCTTCCTGCCCCATACGCCAGCATTCGACGATACCCGAGGCGCTGCGTTTCGAACTGAGCGCCGCGTCGAGCGACTCAAACGAGCGCTTGCGCAGTTCGGCAAATGCCTCGCTCATCGTCGGCCACACAATCTTGCCGATCTCGTGCGGCGTCTCGTGATCGTAGTTGCCACCGACACGCGCAATAATCGCCTCGTTGTGACGCGTAACCGCATCGAACGAAGCGAGGGTGCGCACCTCGCTGAGCACAGCTACCGGCTGCGGGTCGGCGGCATAAAACTCGGCAAAGGCCTGGTCGACCTGCTGGAAGAAGATGCGCTCGTGGTCATCGCGCACCTGCGACGCGTTAACGCCAATGCCGCCGGGCAGACGTGATTCGCCACCGGGGCGTTTGTTCACCATTGGGAAGGGCGTGCCATCGTTGACTTCAACCAGATCGGCGCGCACAGCCTCGAACAAGCGTGTGGGCTGCTCGCTGAGCAGCAGCACCCAGTAATGTTGCGTGCGATTCAGGGCATAGACCAGATCGCGCGTTGCAAAGGTGTGGTCGATAACCACGCGCTCGGGCAGATCAAAGGGTACAGTGTACATACGCGCCATGTCGGCGTTGACAAAAAGCACGAGGCCATCCAGATTGTGCTCGAAATCGACACGCTCGACAAGATCGTCGAGATTCTTCTGCAATGCTGCGATATCGCGTTGGCTAAACTCGCTCAGCAAACGATCCTGCGCCTCTTTGACCAAATTTTTTAAGCGGATCGGGTCTTGCTGATTGTCTGGCGACGTGCGATGCGTCGGCAGAATAATCGTCAACGAGGGATACGACTCGATGGCCTGAAGGTGCTGAAGATCTTTACGGTTCATACAACACTCCTCTATGAGCAGCGCTTCACGCTGCCGTCTTCCGTCTATTATTGCAATAGCACGCCTTCACCCGCAACTAGCTCTCCGACCAGACTTGCCACTGGAACGGCATGAAGTGCGGCGTCGACATCGCTAGCGGCAACAATGGCGAGCATGCCGAGGCCCATGTTAAAGACATGATACGCTTCCAGCTCTGCCACATTGCCAACTTCCACTAACCATTGCAAGATCGGCGGCACCGACCAGCTACTACGTCGCACAACCGCACCGACACCGTGTGGCAGCACGCGCGGCAAATTATCGAAGAGGCCGCCGCCGGTGATATGAGCGAGCCCTTTAAGATCGCAGGCGGCACGTAACGCGGCCACCTCGGCCAGGTACGGGCGGTGGACAGCGAGCAGTGCCTCGCCCACGCGCTGCCCGCCTAACACATCCGGGCGCGCATCGTAGGAATCGGGCTGAGACTCAGCGATGCGGCGCGCAAGCGAGTAGCCATTGGTGTGCAAGCCGCTGCTCGGCAACGCCAGTAGTGCATCGCCGGGGCCGATGCTCGGGCGCGGCAGCAAATAGGCGCGCTCGACCACGCCGACGATCGTACCGGCAAGATCGAAGGCATCCGGCTGATAGACGCCGGGCATTTCGGCGGTCTCGCCGCCGAGCAGTGCGCAGCCCACGGCTTTGCACGCAGTAGCAACGCCGCCAACGATCGCGGCGACCTGCTCGGCGTCGAGGCGGGCGGCAGCGATGTAATCCATAAAAAAGAGCGGGCGCGCGCCCTGCACCAAAATATCGTTCACAGAATGGTTGACCAGATCCTGGCCGACAGTATCGTAGCGCCCGAGCCGCGCAGCGATCAACGTTTTGGTGCCGACGCCATCCGTGCTAGCGACAGCACCGGCGCTTCAAGCCCCTGCAACGCGAGCGCGGCGTCGAAGCAGCCCCCAAACGCGCCCATGCCGGCGAGCACCGCCGGGCCCTGCGTCGCGCGCACCGCCGTCGCCATTAGCTCTTTGGCGCGCGTCGCTGCGCTAATGTCGACACCTGCAGCCCTGTATACGTCTTCCATAGCATCCTTTTGAACTGATGGTAGCGCGCTTCGCCCTGTAGCAGAAGCCGGGAGTCAGGAGCCAGAGTGCAGTAGACTCAGGGCGTCGCAGTGCGGTTTCTGCCGCGCGAACTAACGCAGGCGTCTTGCTCACTGCCATAGCGCAGCAGCGTTTCGAGGCGCGCAAATGCTTCGCTCTGCGCCTGAAAGACGTGCTGCACCGGCACCGTGGTGATGCTGCTGGCCCCGATACTGCGCAGATGGTCGACTGCGGGCAGTAACTCTTCCTGGGGCACAACCACCGTCACCGCATACCAGGCCGGTGCCTCGGGCTGGGCAACAAATTTGTTCCAGACAGGGGCGATCGTCGGCCCCTGCAGCCCCGGCCAGTTCGTCGCGCGCCGTCACCAGGCGACCGACGGCCTCGACCGTGTCGCCGCCGACATTGGCGGTGATCGAGTAGAAGAGCCGGGCGCGGCGTCGCGCCTCGATCAGTTCCAGCAAATGGCGTACTGTCTCACGCTTGTGGGCAGCGGCGGCCAGTGCGCGGCGGCTGCCCACCAGGCAGGCCTGCGAACGCAGCAGCGATCCGCCAACAATTTTCAGCTTATTATCGCGTAGTGCAGTGCCTGTCTCGGTTATGTCAACAATAATATCGGTGTAGCCCAAATTAGGTGCGGCCTCGGTAGCCCCGTGTGACTCGATCAGCTGAAAGATATTTAGACCCTGGCTGTAACAAAAGCGACGCACAATGTTAGGATACTTGGTAGCAATACGCAGCCGTCGACCCTCCAGCTGCATCTCGGCGGCAAGATCGGCCAGATCTTGCAGGTGGAGACATCGATCCACGATTGTGGCACAGCGAAGACCAGTTCAACGCGCCAGAAGCCCAGATCATTGAACAGAACGAGCAGATCATCATCGTCGTGGCGCTGCTCGACCACCAGATCCATGCCGGTAATGCCGATATCGATATCGCCCTCGGCGACCTTATCGACAATATCGGCGGGGCGATTGAGCAGCACCTCGGTATCGGGCAGGCCGCGCAGCACAGCCGTGTACTGACGCGGGTTCGCGCGTGACACACGCAGGCCGCAGCTCTCTAAGAGCGCGATCGTGCCATCGTAGCCGGAGCCTTTGGAGGGAATTGCAAATTTAAGCATATATGTCTGAGAATTCAGGATTCAGGAGTCAGAATTCAGTAGGCCTTATGTCATTCTGGGTCTTGACTTCTGACTCCTGACTTCTGACTCCTGACTTCTTCCCTAACTCAGCGCCGCGACGAGCAAGCCGGCCCAAATAATAAGCGCACCAAACTGGCTGATCCAAAACTCGGCGTGGTGGGTTTTGTGACGCCAGAAACGCATGCCCACCAGCGCGCCAGGGGCACCGCCAGCCCAGCCGACGAGATGCAGCACAATCTCGGGCACGCGTGCGCCACCCTGTTGTGCGCGGCGCTTATCGAAGCCAAAAAGCCCGAAAGCGACAATGCTCAGCGCAACAGCCCAGCTAAGCAGCACATTCATCTCGGTTAGATAAAGCACGCCACCGAGCGCCGCCAGCGCCAACACTGCGGCGACCAGCGACCAGTTGCGCTTTGGCCGATAGACACGCTGTGGCGGTGCTGATGATTTTTTCGTGCGAACACTACGCGTATTTGTCGGCGAATTACGACTCATGGGCGCGCTCCAATTCCTCTCCGTTTTTTAAACTCTGCGGTGCTGTTCCATCATCGGCAGCACACTGCTCGCGCCACCATGCCTGGATCGCGGGCTCGATCGCGGTGCCATAACGCTGGAAGTAGGCCTGATAGCGCTCACGTCGCCGATCGTAGAGCGCCAGCAGCGGTGCCGGATCGCGGCTGGCGAGCAGATTTTGTACCGCGCCGACGATACGCTCGACGGCAAGGCCAAGCACACGCTGGCCGAGCGAGTTCGAAGCTGCGCGCGGATCACGCCCGAGCACAGCGCTCTCGGTGGTGCGCAGCGTACCGCTGCCGAGCGCTTCGAGGCGCACCAGATCGGGGCGCAACGCAAGCAGCAGCGATGTCTCCCAGAGACCAGCGTGATCGAGCATGTCTTCGTCGACCAGGGCCAGCGGCGGGATAGCAAACACCAGTTGGCCATGCAGACTGATCGCATTGCGTGCGGCCTGCATCAGCACCAACTCGTGGCCCTGCGCATAATGGCCGCTGATCACCACGACGATCGGCCAGGCAGACTGGTGCAGGCTGGTAAAAATACCGTCCCAGAGCGAACGCACCAGCGGGCTCGGAAGGTCGATCGAACTGGCGTGCGGCAGCGTCGTAACAGGCCACCATGTTGTCGGCAGCACCACACCTCCGGTGCGACGGGCGACCCGCTCGGCGATCGCCTCGGCCGTCATACCATCAAGGCCGAGCGGCAGGTGCGGGCCGTGCCATTCAAGCGCACCCCAAGGCAAATAAGCCACTGGGCAGCGGGCGCGGATCGCCTCCAGCGTCTCAGGATGCAACTCGGCGTAGCGACCCAGCGCGGCGTAATGCCATTCATCGGTTAAACTATCCCTCAACCTTGATACGCTGCTCCTC
>JAAUTF010000583.1 GCA_012031775.1 Candidatus Altimarinota bacterium
AACGCGCTGCCTTGCTCAAGGACTTCTGAATCCTGACTCCTGAATCCTGAATTCTCAATTGCGATGCAGATAGTTATCAATGGCACCTTCTGGAACCAGCCCAACGTCGGCAGCGGCCAGTACCTGCACGGCCTGTTGCGCTGGTTGCCGCAGCTTGCGCCCGAACATCGCGTTTTGCTGCTGCGGCCAGCCTCTGCCGAGGCAGCGCTACAATTGCCGCCTGGCGTAGCATCGATCGCGCTGCACAGCCCCTTCGACGGCCGTAATCCGAACCTGGCCAAACTCTGGTTCGAGCAGCGCAGCGTGCCGCGCGCCGCCCGCCGTCTCGCCGGCTATAGCCAGCCGACGATTTTGTTTGTGCCCTACTTCGCCCCGCCCTTGCACGCCACTGTTCCGGTTGTCACCACGGTTGGCGACATTATCCCGCTGCGTATGCCCGAGTACGCCGGCAACGTACGTGTCAAGGCGTATTTACGTTTGGTGCAGCGTGCCGTGCGCGGCAGCAAGCAGATCCTGACCTTCTCCGCCTTCAGTAAACGCGATATTGTCGATCTGCTGCGCCTGCCTGCGGAAAAAATCACACCCGTGCTACTGGCCGCCGACGAACGCTACAAACCGCCTGCTGATCGTAATGCAGCTCTGGCCGAGGTTGCACGGCGCTATGGCTTGCACGAACCCTTCGTCTACTACGTTGGCGGCCTCGACCGGCGCAAAAATGTCGAGGTGCTGCTGCGCGCCTTTGCACTGCTCTCAGCTCAAGGCAACCGCGCCCAGTTCGTGATCGCCGGGCGCGCACTGAGCGCGAACCGTGCTGTTTTCAGCGATCTCGACGCATTAATTGTGCAGCTTGGCCTTGCCGACCGTGTGCGTCGCATCGATGTGCCGTTTGAGGATGGCCCCTTGCTTTACCAGGCCTGCACCGTCTTCGCTTTCCCCAGCCGCTACGAAGGCTTCGGTCTGCCGCCGCTTGAAGCTATGGCCTGTGGTGCGCCTGCGGTCGTAAGCGATGCGACCAGCCTGCCCGAGGTTGTTGGCGCCGCAGCGCTGCGCGTCGCTCCGGACGATATCGTCGGTTGGGCGGCTGCGCTCAATCGCCTGCTCGGCGACCCCGGGCTGCGTCAGGATCTCGCACGCCTTGGCCTCGCTCAGGCCGCGCAGTTCTCTTGGCGGCGCGTCGCTATCGAGACGCTCGCTGTGATCGAGCGTGCTGCGCAACTGACACGTCAGAAACAGCACTAATACAGCTCGGTGTGCGTTCGTAGAGGATTTGAAGTGGGCTTATGGCTCTGAAGATGTGAAGCAGGTATCCAGTTCGCTTGAGCCTACTTCGCGATCGCTAGCCCGGCGCTTCGGCGCGTAGGCGTGTAGCGTACTTCGATACTATGCGTTAGCGCGCAGACGACGTTATTTCGCTTGCATAGGCGGCGAGTATCGTAGAGTCGGTAGGCAGCGTAAAATAAAATGTGCTGCCCTGGCCGGGGCTGCTTTCAACTCCTACCTCGCCGCCGAGCCGATCGACGATGCGGCGCACGATCGATAGGCCAAGGCCATGGCCAGGTGCCCGATCTTTGTGCAGGCGCGTGAACGGCGTAAAGAGACGTGCCTGTTGCTCTTCGCTCAGCCCCGGCCCGCTGTCGCGCACCCAAAAGCGCACATAACCGTCTACTGCTTCGTCAGCACCTAGTGTGATAACCAAGCCATCGCCGCCGTACTTTACGGCGTTGCTCACATAATTCACCCAGATCTCTTCTACCCACGGCGCATAGCCCATCGCTACAGGCCAGCTCTCGGGCATCCGCATCTGTACGGGGCGCTTGCTCGTAAGCTCTTGGAGCCGCTGCGGAAGATCGCTCAGAATGCTGTTCATCTGCAATGGCATCAACGGAACCTGGTTATCTATTGAGGTTGAGGCGAGCAGCAGGAGAGCCTCGACGATGCTCGATAGCTTGTAGCCATTCGCACTTATTTTGCTCAAATACTCGTCGATCTCGGCGTTCTCCAGGCTCTGGAGCGTGATCTGAAGTAGATGCGCATAGCCAACCATGGCGGTGAGTGGGCTTTTGATATCGTGGGCCACCGTGTGCGCGAAGGCATCGAGCTCGTCGTTCTGCGTTTGCAACGCTTCCGCCGTCGCTTGCAGCGCGACATAGGCACGCTGACGCTTGTCGATCTCGCTACGCGCCGTTGTGTGAAGCTGAGCGTTGTCTAGCATCACTGCGGCGAGTTGTGAAAAAAGCATACCTTGTGCTGATTGCTCCGCGGTAAAATAGTGGCCGGGCGACACACGGCCTAGCGTTAACACGCCCATACTTCGTTGCCCAAGGATCAGTGGGAAATTCGCTTCAGCACAGAGCTGCAATGCATCGAACAGCCGCAGCCGCTGCGATGAACGCATATACTCTTCTGTCGTCACTGCTTGCATTGTGTCGCACGCCTGCCACCATAACGGTGCTGCGTCGCGACCGATGCGCGCCTGCTGCATAAATGGCTGGTTGTCGGTGCAGGCGTAAACCACTAATTCATCATGTTCAATCAGCGCGAGCACGCCGTAGGGTGCATTTAGTATCGCAGTGGCGCGCTCGACAACTTTCTGCAGCAGCTCGTCGAGCATATGGCGGTCAAGGAGATCGACGGTGGTGCGGTGAAGCGATTCCAGGTATTGATTCTGCGTCGCCAGACGCTGGCTCATAGCATGTGCTTCGTCGCGTGCTGCCGCCAGTTCGTATGTGCGTTCGATAATTCGCTGCGCCAAAATGCCGCGCTCGCTGTCTAGCGCCAGGCGCAGGTCGCGGTCGTTCTGCAGCGCATGCTCAAGGCTGTGGAGCAGCACCGCAACACCCGATTGCACCGCGCCCATCGTCGCCAGAAAGATAACACTCGTTACTACCATTGGTGTGATGGCAAGTTCTTTTAATGGATTCACGAGCGGTACAAAACCACCGATGCTAAGCGCGACCCCGGCACAGACAAGTGTTCCAGTGCTTAATAGCAGAGTTATTGCGCCTGCACCCCCACCAAAAAAGATCATCCCAAAGAGGCTGAATGCAGCAAGATAGGAAATCGTGTCTTCGCTAAAGCCAAAGCTGATGAGGTCGATCAGGGCAAGCGTGTAGGCCAGCGCCAACACGAGCCCACCCCGTAACCAGTAAGGCAGCTTTCTCCGGATCGCCACATACCAGATCACGACGTTAGCAATCAGATAGGCAACCAGCAGAATTGGCTGTTCCAGTTCTAAAATAAGATTAATAGTGATCAAAAAGGCGATGCTGCCCGCGAGCGCGCTTACACGCAATAGCGCTGTGAGGATGGTTTCGCGGGCTTTTCTAAGCTGATGCCGCGTGTCGGTGGTATCGACACCGTCATCAGGGGTTGGGGGCATGAATGCTCCGCGTAGGAGCCGTAGAGTGTAGAGCATTCAAGAAGCTTTTGGTAGGAGTTGCTGCCGCGCGCAGCTTTCATTCGAGGATTGCGCGGTTCATCTATTCTACATTGCACGGAGAACCAGCCCCTTTTCATTGTACGCCAAAAAGGGTCTCCATGCAGTACAGCAAGGCTAGTGCCCGGCCCACGTGCCTTTAGTCAGGCCGTAGCGCCTGCGCCACCAGCGTATTTTCGTCTTCGGTGGTGTAGAAGTATGGCGACAGCCGCACATAACCGGGGCGGTAATCGGCGATAATGTTGCGCTCGCGCAGCGCGCGCACCGTTGCTGCCGGATCATCGGCCTGCACCATCACTATACCGGCGTGCTCGCGCAGATCGGCGGGGATTTTGAGCGACAGACCAGCATCGTACAGCTTCGCCACCATATCGGCGGTCAGCGCCATCTGCCGTTCGCGGATGGCCTCTGCGCCAATTTCCAGCACAATGTCCATTCCGGCGCGCCCAGCATAGACGGCGGCTACTGCCGGGGTGCCCACCTCGAAGCGCCGCGCATCGTCGTGAAAGGCAAAGTGCTCGGCGTCGAAGGCAAATTGCTCGCGGTGGCCAAACCAGCCAGCAGTCGTCGGCAACAACTGTGTTGCCAGTTCCTCACGTGTATAAAGATAGACAATTCCTGGCCCGCCCAGCATCCATTTCAGCCCGCCCGTCAGGTAGAAATCTACATCGCTGGCCTGCACGTCCACCGGCAGTTGCCCAGCGGCCTGGTAGCCGTCG
>JAAUTF010000584.1 GCA_012031775.1 Candidatus Altimarinota bacterium
GCGAGACAGTGCAGCTTCAACAGCCGTGACTCGCGCGAACGCAGCCCCGAGCAATGCCTCAGGATACACAACGCTGCGCGCTCTACCAGGGCAGCTAATTACGGCTGCTGCACAGGCGATGCAATACGCCGAAATATCCGAAGACACCGAGCTCGCAGCCCCGTATCGGCGTGAACTGCTGCGCCCTCTGCGTCAACTGGCCCCATTAGCGCCCACCGTGCTTTTTAGCCAGGCCATTCAACGCGCTGAACATAGTGAGTCAGCAACAAACCACCAGAAGGTGCAACGGCAACCTGCTTCCCGCAATAGAGCGCAACCCGCGCATTCAAGCGTTGCCGAGTTTGGACGCACACCATTACTTGCCAGCAGCAACGCGGGAACGGCTCTGCTGCAGCGCAGCGCGCTGCCGCTGGTGCAGCCTTTTGAGTCGCCGTTCGCTGATAACGTAACTGCGTCTAGCGCGGAAGTAGCAGAATCACCTTTCAACAATACTGCCCGAATGCGATCGAATATGCCAGGTAACCCGCAAAGCGCCGGCACTTCAGCCGCCTCGATCGTTCAACGTCTTGGCCAGCAACAAGGCTCGGCATCGACTTCGCCGCAGATGCTAATGGTGCGAACGCGCGGGGAATTACGGATGCAGGACGCAGGATTCAGGATTCAGGATTCAGGCCTCGGAAGCTCGACCACGCTGCAAAGAGCAGAGCACAGAGCACAAAACACAGAACACAGAGCACCGCACGGCGATCAGGGCAGCACGCGGCAAGCGCGGGGCGATGAGCGCCGCCAGGAAGTATCAAGCAACCGCTTGGTCGGCGGCTTGCCGCTGATCGAGTCGGCGATTCTTGCGCCGCTTGCGCCCGATAAACATAATGCATTAGCCGAAGCGCCGCGCCCGTCCGAGGCTCCAGCCGCGATACAATACGTGCAGCCCGGCAGTGCATTGCAGCGCATGCTTAGCCCAACAGCCAGTACACGCCCACAGTCGCGAACCGGTAGCGTACCAGGCCCGCTGCAAGCGGCGGAAATGTTTGGCGCTGAGACCCAGGCTGGCCCTGGCCCGGCCTTCGATGCCTACGGCAACCGCGTATACGATACGACGCCCAAATTCGAAACGCCGCTACAACGTACACTTGAGAGCCGTAGTGCGGGTGCAATGGCACTACTGCGCCCGATCAGCCGCCTGCCGGAAGCGGGCAGCACAGCAGCGCCAGGATCGATACCAGCTACGCTCACAGGACAGCGCGCGCGCAGCAGCACCTCAAACGAGAGCGACGAAAGCCCACAAAATAGCAATGCAGCGCCGAACATCGAAGCGCTGGCCCAGCACGTCTACGACCTTTTGCGGCGACGACTGCAGATCGATAGCGAGCGGCGTGGTCGGTTTTGAACACCTTTTGAACCGCAGAGGAGAGCTGTATGCCAACGGTCGAAGGCCTAGTCAAGGCGCGCATTATCAACTGTGTTACCGAAGAAGAAGTTGTTTGTATGTTCAACCCGAAAGAATATACATTCGCCAAACAAAATCAGTGGGAGCAAAAAGAGGCGAAGGGCAAAGACGTCGCGCATCTAGAATTTAAGGGTGGTGCGCCGGCCAATTTGAAGTTGCAGCTGCTCTTCGACACCTACGAGGAGCACCGCGACGGCAGCCGCCCTATGAACCGCGCTGGCGAAGATGTGCGCAAGTACACCAAGGGCCTGTGGGACATGATGAAGGCTAGTGAGCGGCGCAAAAATCAGGCGACGAACAAGAGCGAGCCGCCGCACGTGCGCTTCAAGTGGGGCACGTTATGGTCGTTCGAGGCCGTGATCGAGAGCATCTCACAGAAATTTACGCTGTTTCTGGCCGATGGCACGCCAGTGCGCGCCATCCTCGACGTGTCGTTTAAGCAGATCGCCGACGAGGGCCAGTACCCGCAGCAGAACCCGACATCGGGCGGCAACCCCGGCCAGCATCTGCGCACCGTACGCGAGGGCGATACGTTGGCCTGGATCGCCTACGAAGAGTACGGCGACGCTACGCGCTGGCGGCATCTCGCCTTGGCGAACAATATCGATGATCCGCACCGTCTTGTTGCCGGCACCACGCTGATTATTTTGCCGCTGCCGACATTGTAAGGGCTGTGATAAGTAGAGGAACACAGCATGCTGTGCCCCTCCACCCATTACAGCCCCCAACCATTAATTATGATACCGAACGAAACCCGCATTCGCCAATTTTTGTCCAGGTCGACGGCGCAGAGCTGCCCGCCGAGGTGATGGACTGCATCGATGGCGTGACGATCGAGGATGATCTGGCCCAGCCAGCGATGTTCGAATTGCATTTTCACGATCCGCAGCTGAGCCTGATCGACGGCGAGCGATTTGCGCTGGGCAAAGAGGTGACACTTGCCGCTGCTGACCGCCAGGGCCGCCGCCGCAAGATCATGGTCGGCGAGGTTACCGGTCTGGAGCCACGGCTGAGCCAGCGCGGCCCAACCCTGACGGTGCGCGGGTATGATCGCGCGCACCAATTGCATCGTGGGCGCAAGACACGTACCTTTTACAGCAGAGCGACGGCGATATCGCCACTAAGATCGCCAGCGATGCCGGGCTGCGCGCCGATGTCGAGACAGGCGAGCGCCACGATTATGTGATGCAAGACAATCAGACCGACATGGAATTTCTGCGCGCGCGCGCCGAGCGTATCGGCTACACAGTGACGGTTGGCGGCGACAATGGGCGCAGCTTGCAGTTTAAGCGCGCGCCGAGCAGCCCCGCGCGCGGGCCAAGCCTCGAGTTCGGTGTGACACTATTAACTTTCGATGCGCGACTGACGGCAGTGGCCCAGTCGAACGAGGTACAGGTACGCGGCTGGGACCCACAGAGCAAACGCGCTATCGTCGGCAGAGCGTCGCGCGCCGCGCATCCATCGCACATCGGTGATGGCCGCAGTGGTGGCGAGGCCGCACAACGCTCGTTCGGTAGCGCTGCAACGCGCACCGTCGTCGACCGTCCTGTTAGTTCACAGGCCGAAGCGGATAAGCTGGCGCAGGCAATTTTAGATGAGATGGCAGGCGACTATCTGGCCGCTGAGGGCAACTGCCTGGGCGAACCTGAGCTGAAAGCAGGCACGCTGGTTGCGATCACCGGCGTCGGGCGGCGGCTGGCCGGGAGCTACTATGTTACCGCAACCCGCCATACCTACAATACGGCAGGCTATATGACGACCTTTTGGGTGAGCGGGCGACGGCCAACGAGCCTGCTCGGCACGATCGAGGAGCGCCGCCCGCGCCACAGGGCCACAGGTGTGAGCATCGGCATTGTGACCAATATCAACGATCCGGAGCGGCTGGGGCGGGTAAAGCTGAAGTTCCCCTGGCTCGACGAGAATCACGAGAGCCAGTGGGCACGGCTGGCCACACCGGGTGCGGGCAGTGGGCGCGGCTTTTTCTCATTGCCCGAGGTCGACGACGAAGTGCTGGTGGCTTTCGAGCAGGGCGATATCAACCGACCGTATGTGCTCGGCGGCCTGTGGAATGGCAAAGACAAGCCGCCCGCCGAGGTGGTGCAGGGTGATCGTGTCCAGACGCGCACGTTTAAAACCCGCGCCGGCCATATCTTCGAGATCAAAGACGACGACGGCCAGGGCCGTATCACCCTCAAAACCAAGAACGGCAACCAGCTAGTGATCGATGACGCGGGTAGCGGCAATCTGACCATTGAATGCGCCACCGGCACGATCGACATCAAAGGCGCGGGCGGCAAGCTCAGCATCAGCCAGAGCGGCGTCGAACTGAACGCCACCGGCAACCTCGTACTCAAAGGTGCGCTGGTGCAGATCAACTAGGAGTCAGGAGTCAGAAGGCTCCCTAAGGGCGCAGCATGCTGCGCCCCGAGCGAGCCGTCGCTGCGGCTCCAGCGCGCTATACACCGCCAAGACCAGCACGCCATACACAAAGGAGGCCTATTATGCCAAAAGGACCAGCCGCGCGCCTCGGCGATAGTGTCGCGCACCCGGCTCCACCGGTGCTCACCGGGGTGGGCAGCCCAACCGTATTTATCGGCAAGCGCCCGGCCTGGCGCGGCGTAGGTGGGGCAGCCGTCGGCCCGCTACGAGTCGCGAACGCAGGCCTCGGACACTCGCCGATCAAACGGCCGAGCGGCGACACTG
>JAAUTF010000585.1 GCA_012031775.1 Candidatus Altimarinota bacterium
GCAGCCCACTGTTCATTATAGTCGAGAAGTCCCAGGCCACACCTTCGACAATTGTGTAGCGCGCCTGACCGGCAGCGTCCAACTCGACATCGACCACACCTGTTAGATGGGCGGCGTCGCGCTGCACATAGGTCGTCTCGACATCGGCCTGGGTGAGCAGGTCGATCGCTTCATCGCCGAGGGCATCGGTACCGACGCGGCTGGCGACAACGCCACGATTGCCGAGGCGGGTGGCCCAGTAGGCGAAATTGGCAGGCGCACCGCCGAGCATTTTACCGTCGGGCAGCATATCCCATAGTAGTTCGCCAAGGCCGATAATGGTAAAACTCATACGTCTATCTTTCGCGTCAGCGTGGTGATACCGTCGGCACCGGCGAAGATTACTACATCGGCGATGCCAATAAAAAGCCCATGTTCCACAATACCAGTGCGAGCGTCGAGCTGTGCTGCCAGCGCTTCCAAGTTGCCGATCGGCCCAAAGGCACAATCGAGAATATAATTGCCATGGTCGGTCAAGAAGGGCGCGCTCGCATCAATATGGCGTAATGTTACCACAGCTCCTAGCGCAGTGAGAAAGCGCTGCTGAGCGCGCCAGCCGAAGGGTATGACCTCGACAGGTAAGGCAAAGATCGTGCCCAGTGCAGGCGACCGCTTGCTGCTGTCGGCGACGACGATATGTTGGCGGCTGGCCTGGGCCACTAATTTTTCGCGGAAGAGCGCACCGCCGCCGCCCTTGATCAGGTTCAGCGCCGGATCGACCTCGTCGGCACCGTCGATCGTCAGATCGACCTCCTGCGGCAGCGAGTCGTCCATCAGCGGAATAGCGAATTCGCGTGCGGCGATGGCCGTTTTCTTTGAGGTCGCGATCGCGAGAATATCGCGTAGCTCACCACTGCGCAGCCGCTCGCCGAGCGCGCGTGTGGCGAAGATCGCCGTGCTGCCGGTGCCCAGGCCAAGCACCATTCCCGAGCGCACGTAGGTTACGGCGTGCTCGGCGGCCTGCTGTTTGTAGCGCGCTGTTTCAGATGTCATAGTTTTTCGGGCGCCGCATGCGCGCTTTCGGTGGCCTTGGGGCGTTGCATGCGCGCCCTTACGTGTGTAGCGGGCGGTGCTCTTACGGAAGCGTGTGCGGCGGCGGCCTGGTCGAGCGCCCAGATCAGATCGCCTGCTGGCTGTACGCGCGCAGCGGGTAGCGCGCCGGGTTGGCCGGTACTGGCCAGGATCTCCTGAACGCGCGCGGCTTTGTCGGCACCAGCGACGGCGAAGACCACGTTGTGGGCTGCGTTGATCACCGGGTACGTTAATGTGATGCGCCAGGCATCGACATGCGGCACATGCTGCGCGACGACCCATGCCTGCTGTTCATCGACAGCGGGCGTGCCGGGGAAGAGCGACGCAGTATGGCCGTCGCTGCCCATGCCGAGCAAAATCAGGTCGAAGCCTTCGGGCGGCGGGCCGCTCTGTGGGTCACCGCCAAAGACCTGCATCAGGTCACGGGTGTAGGCGCTGGCAGCGGCCTGTGGTTCGCCCTCGCCGCGCATACGAAAGATCTGCGCGGCGGGGATCGCCACCTGCGCGAGCAACGTTTCTTGGGCCATATGAAAGTTGCTATCCTGGTGATCGGGCGGCACACAGCGCTCATCGCCCCAGAACAGCGTCACCCACTGCCAGTCGATATCGTTAGCCGCTGCAAGCTGCTGATAGATCGGGCGTGGTGTCGAGCCGCCGGCCAGCGCGATCGTACAGCGCCCACGCGCGGCGATCGCGCGCCGCGCTACGTCGGCGATCCGGTTGGCGACGCCGCTGGCCAGTGCGTTGAGATCGGAGTAGGTTTCGATGGTCATGGGTTCTTATGCGTTCTAAGCTCACGATAGCGCGCGATCAGCGCTGCCGATGAGCTGTCGTAGCCACTGAGATCGCCGTCGCCGTTGAGCGCAGCGGCCACGCGCTTGGCTAGCACCTTGCCCAGTTCGACGCCCCATTGATCAAAGGCGTCGATCTGCCAGACGACGCTCTGGGTGAAGACCATGTGCTCGTAGAGCGCTACTAGTTTGCCGAGCATCGCAGGTGTAAGCTTGTCGGCGAGCAAGGTTGTTGTCGGGCGATTGCCCTCAAAGACACGATGCGGCGCAAGCCAGGCGGGCGTGCCCTCGGCCTCGACCGCGGCCTGCGTCTTGCCGAAGGCTAGCGCTTCGGTTTGGGCGAAGACGTTTGACATCAGGAGATCGTGGTGGTCGCCAAGCGGGTTGAGCGTCTGCGCGAAGGCGATAAAATCGCAAGGGATAAGTTTGGTGCCCTGGTGAATGAGCTGGTAAAACGAGTGCTGGCCGTTGGTGCCGGGCTCGCCCCAAAAAATCGCGCCGGTCTGATAATTCACCCGCGCGCCGTCGAGCGTAATGTACTTGCCGTTGCTCTCCATCGTCAACTGCTGCAGGTAAGCCGGAAAGCGCCGCAGATATTGGTCGTAGGGCAGCACGGCGACCGTCTCGGCACCGAAGAAATCCGCATACCAGAGGCCGAGCAACCCCATCAGCACCGGCAGGTTCTGCGCGAAGGGCGTCGTGCGAAAGTGCTCGTCCATGGCGTGAAAGCCAGCGAGCATGGCGCGGAAGTTATCTGAGCCGATCGCGAGCATGGTGGAAAGGCCGATCGCCGATTCCATCGAGTAGCGCCCGCCGACCCAATCCCAAAAGCCAAACATATTGGCGGTGTCGATGCCAAATTTCGCCACCTCACCCGCATTGGTTGAAACAGCGACAAAATGTTTGGCGATAGCATCTTCATTGCCGCCATTAGCGAGAAACCAGCGCCGCGCGCTCTGGGCGTTGGTCATCGTCTCCTGGGTCGTAAAGGTCTTCGAGGCGATGATAAACAGTGTCTCTGCGGGGTCGAGATCGTGGGTGGCTTCAACAAAATCGGTGCCATCGACATTCGAGACAAAACGGCACTGTAGGTCGCGCTGGCTGTAGAATTTAAGTGCCTCATAGGCCATCACCGGGCCGAGGTCGGAGCCGCCGATGCCGATGTTCACAACAGCGCGGATCGGCTTGCCGGAAAACCCCGTCCACGCACCGCTGCGCACGCGCTCGCAAAAATCGGCCATCCGGTCGAGCACCTCATGCACGCCGGGCACAACGTTTTCGCCATCGACCAGGATCGTCGCGTCGCGCGGAGCGCGTAGGGCGGTATGCAATACAGCGCGGTTCTCGGTGATGTTGATCTTTTCGCCGGCGAACATCGCAGCGATGCGCGCGCGCAGCTCGCTCTGCTCGGCGAGTTGCAGCAATAGATCGATCGTCTCGCTGGTGATGCGATGCTTGGAATAATCGAAATAGATGCCGAGCGCATCGAGGGCAAAGCGTGCGCCGCGCTCGGCGTCTTGGTCGAAGAGATCACGGAGATGCAGCGACGCGATAGCTTCGTGGTGCTGTTTGAGCGCCTGCCAGGCGGGCAGCTCCGTCAGCGCAACCTTGCTCATTTCTCTCCTCCTCCGGCTGATCCTGAAAATAGTTCGCTGGCGCGCACCAGAGGTGCGCGCCAGCGAGCGCCTCACTTCTTCTCGTGGTGGCCGCCGAACTGGTAGCGCATAGCCGAAAGCACTTTGTTGCCGAAATCGCCTTCGCCGCGCGAGTTGAAGCGGTCGAAGAGCGCGGCGCTGAGCACATGGGTCGGCACGCCAGCCTCGATGGCGGCCTGTACCGTCCAGCGGCCCTCGCCGGAGTCAGAGACGCGGCCGGCGAAATTGCCAAGCTGTGGGTCTTCAAGCAGCGAGAGCGCGGTCAGATCGAGCAACCAGGAAGCGATAACGCTGCCGCGGCGCCAGAGCTCGGTGATATCGGCGAGGTTCATATCGTACTGAAAGTGCTCGGGGTTGCGCAGCGGCGAGGTCTCGGCGTCGATGGCGCGGTCGGCCTTACCGACGTTCGCATGGTGCAGAATGTTCAGCCCCTCGGCGTAGGCGGCCATAATGCCGTACTCGATGCCGTTATGAACCATCTTGACGAAGTGGCCGGCCCGGCGGGACCGGCATGGATGTAGCCCTGCTCGGCCCGCGGATCGAGGTGGCTCGCGGGACGGGGTAACCTCGATGTCGCCCTTGCCGGGGGCGAGGGCGGCAAAGATGGGGTCGAGGTGGTCGACCGCGTCCTTGTC
>JAAUTF010000586.1 GCA_012031775.1 Candidatus Altimarinota bacterium
CCCGCTGGCACGCGCTGCCCGCGCTTGCCGCCGCCGACGTGCGCGCGTGGCAGCAGCTCAGCTGGCTATCGATGCAACGGCGGTGCCATCGGCGCTTGGCCAATTGCTGCACACCCGTGCTGGCGGCAACCCCTTTCTCATCGAGCAGCTGTTAATCGCGCTACGGCACCAGGGTGCGGTGCGCACGAGTGCGGGCGAATGTCAGATTATCGGCGACCTCGACCAGGCGGCGATGCGCCTGCCGGATACCATCCAGGGCCTGCTCCTTGCGCGTCTCGACCAGCTACCGCCTGATGTGCAGCTGGCTGCACGGATCGCGGCAGTGGTCGGGCCGACCTTCAGCTATCGCCAGGTGCGTTTCGCCTACGAGCAGCTCACCGTTGCCGACGGCGCGCGTGTGCGCGGGACGCTGCGCACCCTCGCCGCGCAGCACATCACCGACCTGGAGCAGCCTGAGCCGGAGTTGAGCTACCGCTTCTGTCACGGGCTTATGCACGAGGCAGCCTACGAGACGCTGCTCTTTGCCCAACGCCGTGACCTGCATCGGGCGGTCGCCACCTGGTACGAGGTCGAGTACCCCGACGAGCAGCGCAGCCGCTTCTACCCGATACTGGCGCGCCACTACGGGCAGGCCGAAGATACGGCGCGCGAGCGACACTACGCCTACCTGGCCGCTATCGGTGCCGCCGACCGCTATGCCAACGTCGAGGCACTGGCGCATTTTGCGCGCGTGCTTGAACTGACCGCCAAAGGCGAGCTTGCCCAGCGCTACGCCGTGCTCTTTGCGCGCGAGCAGATCTACGATCTCCTCGGCGAACGCACTGCTCAGGCGCGCGATCTCGCCGCGCTCGAAGAGCTCGCCGCTGCCCTGAACGATCGCCGCGCAGAGCTCGATGTGACGTTGCGGCGCAGCAACTACAGTTTCTGGGTGGGCGATTATGCGGCGACGCTTGCCTGCGCCACATGGGCTGCCGCCGAGGCCGCGGCGCAAGGGGCCGCCGACGCCGAGATCAAAGCGCACCACTGGTCGGCTTGGGCACTGATACGCAGCGGCGACTATGCGGCAGCGCTACAACACGCGGAGCGCTGCCGCCAGATCGCCGAGCAGCGCGGCGACCGACACCAGCTGCTGCACGTCTACGATATATGTGGCACCGTCGCCGCCCGCCAAAACCAGCTCGAGCAGGCTGTCGCGCACCATGAGCGCTGCATCGAGCTGAGTCGGCAGCTCGGATTACGGCGCAGCGAGAGCATTCAGATCGGCAATGTCGGCAGCGATGTCTGGCAACTGTTGCGCTTCGAGCAAGCGCGGGCTACTTTCGCCAGAGCCTGGCGCTCGCCCGCGAGATCGGCGACCAACGCGGCGAAGGCTGGGCGCTCGGCGCGTTGGGCCAGGTCTGTATCAACCTGGGCGACTTGACGCAGGCCGAGCAGCTCCTTCGTCAGAGCCTGGCGCTGGCGCGCGCCACTGGCGACCGGCGCTATGAAGGAATGATGCTGATACAGCTGGTGCGCGTGGTGTTGTATGAGGTGTCAGGAGGCAGCAGTCAGGAGCAAGTACAGCAGTCAGGATTCAGGATTCAGGATTCAGAAGGCCGGGCGGCGCTGCAGGTTGCAGATCGCAGATTGCAGATTGGAGCAGATATGGCTATTGCACAAGCGGCGGCGCACCAGAAGCGACATCAGCTTCTGAAAGTGGCGCTTGAGCAGTGTGAAGTGGCGCTGGCGACCCTGCGGGAAGTGAACGCCCGTGACAAGGTGGCCTTGGCGTTGCTCGTCAAGGGCTGGTTGTGTCTTGAACTTGGCGATCCGGCAGCAGCCGAGACGTGCTTTTTGGCGGCCTACACATCTTGGCAGCAGCTTGATCACCGGCTGCGCTGCGCCGAGGCACTTTCTGGCCTGGCCGCCGTCGCCTTGACGTCCGGCGATCTGGCAACCGCAAGCGGCTTTGTCGACGATGTCCTGCGGGTTATTCACACGACGCGCCTGAACGCCGAGTGCGAGATCGTGACGCTCTATTTGACCTGCCACCGGGTGCTGTGCGCTGCCGCCGATGGCCGAGCAGAAGTCGTGCTGGCGGCGGGCCGCGCGCTGCTGCAAGACCAGGCAGCTCAACTTAGCACTGCAGAGGCGCGCCAGCGCTTCCTGTACGGCATCGCAGCGCACCGCACGCTGCTGGCGTAAGCAGAAGGGTCAAGCTGACTCTTCCTTCATGAAGGCACTGCACACGGGGGGTCCTGGGGATTGCCCGACCTACTGAATTCTGACTCCTGGCTCCTCCTTTGACATTCCCCGATGCGCTTGTTATACTGGCAAGACCCAAAATAATCTACACAATTGAGGCATCGTCATGGAATTGCCGGGCCAGCGGCCAGTTGCGATCGCTATTGCGCGCCAGGCTCATGCACTCCCTGCCCCTGCCCAACCCCTGATTGGGCGACGGCGCGAGCGTGAGCTGCTGCTGCTCCGCCTCGCTGATGAGCGCTGCCGCCTGATCAGTATTACCGGCCCAGGCGGCGCAGGCAAGACCCGCCTCGCGATCGATCTGGCTCAAACAACAGCCGCTCAACCGCATCGCTTCCCTGATGGTGTCGCCTTCATCTCGCTCGCCCCGCTTCGCCCACAGGCCGAACTACCCGATCTGCTGGCCTCCGCCGTCGCCGAAGCCCTGGGGCTCGACCTGAGCGGCCCATCGCCGCCGTCGATTCGCCTTCCCGGGGCACTGCGCGACCGTTGTCTGCTGCTCGTCCTCGACAACTGCGAACACCTCCCCGGCATCAGCTTCTTTATCAATGAGCTGCTGCACCTTTGCCCAGCGATCACGATCCTGGCCACGTCGCGCGCGCGCCTTGGCCTGCGCGGCGAGGTCGTCTTCGCGCTCGATGGGCTCAGCGTGCCGAGCGATAGCGATGTTGCGGCCTCAAACGCCCGTATGCAGCGTATCGCCGAGCGTTATGAGGCTGTGCAGCTCTTCGTACACACTGCCCAGATGCACAGCGCCGATTTCGCCCTCGTGGCAGAGAACTGCGCAGCGGTGATGCAGATCTGCCAGCTCGTGGGCGGCCTGCCACTTGGTATCGAGCTGGCCGCCAGCTGGACGCCAGTGCTCAGCTGTGCCGAGATCGTCGCCGAGATCGAGCAGAACCTGGATTTTCTCGCCAGCGACGGCCAGGATGTGCCTGTCCGCCAGCGCAGTCTGCGCGCCGTCTTCGACTCGTCCTGGGAGGCGCTTTCAGCAGCCGAGCAGGGCTGTTTACGACGGTTGGCCTATTTCTGCGGCAGCTTCACCCGTGCTGCCGCCGCCCAAATCGCGACGACCAACCTGAGCGCGCTGACCACATTGGTGAAAAAATCGCTGTTGCGGCGGGTCAGTAAAGGCGGCGACGGGCTTGAGGCGCGCTTTGCGCTGCTCGGGCCGCTGCGCCAGTTCGCCTACGAACATCTGCTTACGGCGGAAGAATGGAGCCAAACCGAGCTGCATCATCGCAGTTATTACCTCCAGCTGCTGATAGACCAGGGCGCGCTGCTGCACGGGCCACAGCAGCAACCAGCCTTACAGGCGATCGCGGTTGAGCTGGCCGAGATTCGCACGGCCTGGCAGAGCGCGGTGAACGCGGGCGACACAGCGTTGCTCGACCGCGCCGCACACCCATTTTTCGCCTTCTGCACGATGTCGAGCCGCTTCAGCGAGGGTGCAGCCCTGCTGGACGCAGCGGCAGAGGCGCTCCACCAGGAGATCGGAGACGGGAGACAAGAGCAAAATAGCGTCGGCGCGCGGGCGCATCGTAGCACGTGCGGGTTGGTGTCTGTTCCAGCTCGGACGCCACGAGCAGGCGCTCCAGCAGCTAGAAGAGAGCGTCGCACTGCTGCGCCAATATGGCAGCCTGCACGACCTGATCGTGCCGTTGAACTACCTCGCTTCGATCGCCCGTCATACTGGCGCGGGCGAGCGGGCGTTGTCGTTGGCGCGCGAGGGCATGCAGCTCAGCGAGACGGTGGGCGACCACTACGGTATCGTCATCAACGCCACAACCTTGAGCCAGATCTTCTATGTCCTGGGGCGCTACGCCGAGGCCGAGCGCTACGCCGAGCAGAGTTTGCAACTCGAACGCAAGATCAGCAACCGCTGGGGCAGTGTCTTTAACCTG
>JAAUTF010000587.1 GCA_012031775.1 Candidatus Altimarinota bacterium
CGATCTTCGTTTCGGTGGCCGTGGGCGCGATTGTGGCGATCGTCACAACCGCAACGTTTTATTGGATCTACAACATTGTAGCAAGTGACGATCCGGGCCGTGACGAAGCGATCGCTGCGTCGCTGCCATGGAGTTCAAACGACGGAATCACGGTGATCACGAGGCAGAGCCGAACCAACCGACCGATGGCCGCGAGGGCTGGTTAGGTCTTGATGCCTGGACGGAAGGAGTGCAGGCTGGCCAGGAATGGACAGTTGAGTATCCTAATACCGTCAACGTACAGGTGCTCGTCGGCATGAACTCGGGCCAAGTCTGGGCGTATATGCAGCAGTACGTCTCGCCGGCGCTCGGCGTGGGCTGTCAGTACTGCCACGACATCAATAATTTCGCTGCCGACACCTACCCGCAGAAGATCGCGGCGCGTAGTATGCTGCGCCTTGTAGGCGATCTGAACGAGCAGCATATTACCAACTTGCCAAACTGGAAGGGTAACTATGTGCAGTGCGCTACCTGCCACTTTGGCCAGCCAGTGGCGATGGAAGCCTACGGCCAACAGTTCGCCGGGAGTGTGCCGCCGATCGATGTAGTTGTCGACCCGCTTGATGCGAACGGGCAGACCATCCTCGACCCAGAACAGAAGCCCGAGGAGCTGCGCACCCCGCTGCCCTTGAAAGAGGCGATGATCTGGTACGTGCGCAACTACGATGTTTGGAAGCCGTTCGATCCAACGGTGGCCGAAAGCGGGCGTGGCTCACTGGCGCTGACGCTCGATGGCGGGCGCACGCAAGACCAGGTGACGATCAACCAGAATGTGATGAATTACATGGGTTGGTCACAGGGCGTCGGCTGTACCTACTGCCATAACTCGCGCAATTTCATCGACTACGAACTTGAGGCGAGCGGCAATCTTGCGCACCCCGAATATGGCTATAACAAGCTGAAAGCGCAGCGCATGCTGCTGCTGACGACGTGGCTCTACGAGAATTGGCCGCAGTATGGTGCTACCGGCTACGATAGTATGCCAGTCGGCGCGGGCACTGCTAGCGAGTATTCGTACGCCAATATTGGCGGCAAGTTCTATAATTTGCCAGCTTGCTACACCTGTCATGCTGGCTATACTATCCCGCGTGGCTCGATGCCGAGCGCAAGCATCCCCGAGGGCGATGCAGGCTTGATCGTGATGCCGACAGTGCTGCGCGGTCAGTAGGGGGGATGTGCCGGTCACTGTTCAGCGTTTCACATGAACAGTGATCGGCACGTACCATATAAAGGCTCAAGCATGAGAGATTTGCACGATCCATCTGTGGCGACGCCGGTGATTATCCGCCCGGCGCGACCCAACATTCGTACCTTACTGCGCCACTCTATTGCCTTGATGAAGCCGGTAACCTGGTTTGCACCGGCCTGGGCCTTTCTCTGCGGCGCGATTGCGAGCGGCGCGCTCGATTGGTCGCCGCTTACGCTCGGGCGGCTCGCGCTCGGCATTTTAATGGCTGGCCCAGTTCTCTGCGGTCTCTCTCAGGTGGTCAACGACTACTGTGACCGTGATGTCGATGCGATCAACGAACCACAGCGGCTCATCCCCTCGGGCCAGGTGACGCTGCGCCACGTCTATATTCTCACTGTGGTGCTGACCTGGTTAGGCTGTAGTATGGCGCTAGCATTAGGCCGCGAAGTGGCGCTTTTTGTTGGCCTTGGCCTGATCTGCGCGCTATCCTATAGTATGAAGCCGATCCGCGGCAAGCAGAACGGCTGGATCGGCAATGCGCTTGTTGGCATTTCTTACGAGGGTCTGGCTTGGCTCGCCGGTGGCGCGGCCTTCGCCGCACTAAGCGGCCAAAGTGTGGTGCTTGCATTGCTCTACTCGCTCGGTGCGCACGGTATTATGACTGTCAACGATTTTAAGAGCATTGAGGGCGATAAGCTGATGGGCATCCGCAGCATCCCCGTGCAATATGGTAAAGTTATCGCTGCACGGCTGGTTGTTGCTACCATGGCTCTCGCTCAGCTCGGTGTAATTATCGCGCTGACGCTATGGGGTAAGCCAATTGCGGCGGGTGTAGTTGGCCTACTGCTCCTTATTCAGCTGGTACCCTATGTACGTTTCGTGCGCGACCCCGAGCACAACGAGGTCTTTTTTAACGCTACTGCAATTATGCTCTATGTTTGGGGTATGTTGGCGGCCGCGATCGGCCTGGCGCTGTGAGGGATTGTAGACGCGTGATACGGGAGGCATTCACTCGCGGATCACGGAGTATGCACCTACAAAGGTCTTTATAGTAAGATAGATGGCGAGGACGAGTATATGGCTCAGAAAGTACTTATCATCGGCGCGTCGGTTGGCGGCGCAACTGCGGCGATCACGCTGCGCGAGCGTGGCGTTGAAACGCTGATGCTCGAAAAAGAGCTTGTTAAGGCTAAGCCCTGTGGCGGTGCGGTGCCGCCGGCGGCCTTCCGCGAGTTCGATCTACCGCAGGATCTGATCGACCGTAAGGTCAAGAACTGCCTGATCATCTCGCCGAGCGGCCAGCAGACGTCGGTGCCGGTGGCGGGCAGTGTGCCGGGCGATGATGACTACGTGGCGATGGTGCGGCGCGAGATCTTCGACGGTTTTCTCCGCGAGCGTGCGCAGCAGCGCGGTGCCGAGCTTATTCAGGGCAGCTTGATCGGCTTGGAAGTAGCGCGCGACGGCGTTCTGGCGCGTTATCGCGATCCACAAGGTGTTGAGCACGATCTACGCGCCGACGTCGTGATCGGCGCGGACGGGGCCTACTCGCCTACAGCGAAGTTTCTTGGCTTGCCGA
This sequence comes from Candidatus Altimarinota bacterium, assembly GCA_012031775.1. Taxonomy (GTDB): domain Bacteria; phylum Chloroflexota; class Chloroflexia; order Chloroflexales; family Chloroflexaceae; genus JAAUTF01. The sequence continues at coordinate 2,805 of JAAUTF010000587.1, forward strand.
ACCTGCCGCGTGCAGTCGCCATTCAAGAGCGCATCGCGCTGCCAGAGGCGCAAATGGCGCGTTGGCAGGATACCGCCGATCTCTATCTGGGCCACGAGGTCAGCCCCGACCTCTACGCCTGGGCTTTCCCCAAACGCGACCATATTGCGGTCGGCATTGGAGCTGGCCCGCAGCATACGCAGGCGGCGAAACAGCTGCTTACCAACCTCAAGCGGCGGCTCGGCCCCGCGCTTGATGGGGGCCAACTGCTGCTGCGCGAAGCCCATGCGCTGCCGATGGAGCCGCGTAAGCATATGGCCTTCGACCGGGCGATGCTGATCGGCGACGCAGCAGGATTGGTGGCGCACACCTCGGGCGAGGGCATCTACTGGGCGATGAAGAGCGGCCAGATGGCGGCTGAAGTGCTGGCACAACATCTCGATGTGCCAACGGCGGTACATTTACGCGCGTACGAGCGCACATGGTGGAAGCGCTACGGTACCATGTACCAGTTTCTCCGCTTCTTACAGCGCTGGGGCTACGGCAACGAGCGTCAAATGGAAGTCTTCACCGAGATGTGCCGCAATAAAGACGTGCAGCGCCTCACCTTCGACAGCTACATGCATAAACAAATGGCCCCCGCGCCCTGGCTCGTGCAGATGCGGATGACCGGCGACATTATTGTGTCGCAGGCGCGTAACTATCTACGACGGCGAACACCGCTGCGCGAGTTGCAGGTAGCGTAGGGCAGAATTCGGAAGGAGCACAGCGGGCGCTGCGTCGCAGCGCCCGCTGTGCTTTTTGTTGTTGTTGTGGCGATGATAGGGATGAGGGGCTTACTCGACAGTCAGTACGCCAACCATGCCGCCCAAGTAGTGACCGGGGAACGTACAGATGTAGGTGTACGTACCAGCGTCAGGTGTAGTAAAAACCACCTCGCCGCTCTGGCCAACATTAAGCATTGCAGTGTAGGCTAGCGCGCCATCGGTACCGGTCGGCGGTACAAAGAGGGCCGCGCTATTGTCCTGCGCCGCCTCGTTAACAGATGCCGCCACATCGTCGCCGCCATCGACGAGCACCCAGTTGTGCTGCACACCCAGATCGTTCTGATTTTCAAACGTTAAGCGAACAACCGTATTTGCTGGCGCGCTCAGTTCGGTCTCAGCGAAGGCGAGCGCATCGGCAGCTGCGGCCAGCGTCAATTCCTCCTCTGGAGTTCCATCGGCTATTGCGGAGCCACCGGCTTCGTTCACGCCTCCTGCTGCTGCGCCGCCATCTGCACCGGCAGTGGGTGCTACCGTTGCCTGGGCAACCGGCGTGGCCGTGGCCTGCGGGGCAACGGCAGCCGTGGCGCTGGCGACTGC
>JAAUTF010000588.1 GCA_012031775.1 Candidatus Altimarinota bacterium
GCCGCGCCTGCACGATGTAGAAAGTCAGATCGAGGGTCGCACAGCGCGTCGCCAGGTTTTCCGCCGACTGGCTGAAGGCATAGCTCTTGACGATCTTGCCGCCGATAGGCTCGGGCAGCGTCGCTGCGGTCGCGGCACTCACCAGATCGGCATAGCAGCCGGCCTCAGCCGCCCAACTCGACCATGTCGACGCGCCGTAGAGCTGGTCGAGCGGTGGCGGCGGGGTGGTTTCGGCCTCGCCACTGGCGAGCTGGCCGTAGATCGCAAGGATATGCGGTTCGCGCGCTACGTCGAAGAGCGCGGGCTTCGGCCCCCAGTAGCCAAACTCACTGATCGCGCCGCATGTCGTGTCGCTGCCCGGCGTGGGCTGCGTACCGGGTTGGCCCTCGTTCACCTCGTCGCCCTCGCAGTAGAAAGTGCCGGAGATCGGCACGATCGCCCGGATCTCCGCGCTCGTACGCGGATCGGCGTAGAGAAAGAAGGCCATGCCCGCCCCCCCGTGACTCGCCGACAACATAGATCTGCGCCGGATCGATGGCAGTGCCGAGTAGGTTCTCATCTTTGGCGGCGGCGATCACCTGATCGATAAAATCGACATCGTCATACGCCGTGCCCGCTTCGTCCATACGAAAGCGCCAGGCCGTGCTGCCACTGAACGTCTCGGGGATGTTGTTGCGTCCCTCGGCGGCTAGCAAGACTGCGCCGTTAGCATCGTTGAGCACAGCACTCTTCCAGGCCGCGCTCAGGCCACCGTCGATATTGCCGCCGTCGCCGTGCAAATGGATCACCAGCGGGCGACCGGTAGCGGGCGCGGGCTGCGCCGATATAGCGTACACAAAGCGGCGCGTCTGGCCGTTGACCTCGATCGTGTCGGCGACCTCGGCTTGCTGTGGCACACTTGTCGCAGCCAGGGCTACCCCGCCCAAGGCCAGCAGGCCCAGCACGAGCGCGGCAACCATAACGTGGCTAAACGTGGATTTCCAGCTCATCGAAAACCCTCCTTGGCTACTACCCTTGCTCTAGTAAACCAGATTCGATCGCGTTTGAGGAGCGATAAACCGATACCAATAGCGATATGCAATGGTTGAGGAAAAATATAAAACGGCGGATAGTGGCCGACGACGTCGTCAGCCACTATCCGCCGCCATTAACCTGAACGGGTGTGCGTCACAACGCCGGAACTTGACGTATAATGGGAGAGCACTTTCGCCGGAGGGCAGGAAGACCAGTGTTAACCTCGTCGTTACATCGCCACCTTACTGGAATCTTAAGCAATATAAAGAAGACCGTGATGGCCAGATGGGGGATATTGACGATTACGAAGCGTTTCTAATAGAACTCGATTGTGGGCTACCAAGTAAGTCGCGGCAAAGTGACGACGGTAGAAATCGGTGTCGAAGTAAAAATACTGGTGTCGAAGTAAAAATACTAGCGAAGGCGATGATCAAACACATCGACCGCGTTATCGGCGATCTCCAGAAGCAGGTGAAGGTATGTGGCTATCAGAGGTGGCGGCAAAAGCGCCACCTCTGATAGCCACAAAACGTCAGCAGCCCATGATCGATGAGATTCCCTTTGGCCAACTTGTGCGCGCCTGGCGTCGTGGCCAGGATCTGACTCAGGAGGAGCTAGCTCGACGTGTCGGCTGCGCTGCGATTACGGTGCGCAAAATCGAGGCCGGTGCTATGCGCCCTCGCAGCAGGTGGCTGCGCGCCTGGCAGCGATCTTGAATGTGCCGCAAGACGAACAGCCGGGTTTTGTGCGTGCGGCGCGTATGATGCGCCAGGGAGCCCAGGAGCGCATCGCTGTGCCGCCAGCACCTGCGATCGAGCGCGCCGGCCGACGTGCCAACGATGCGGTGAGCCGTAGCTATCAGCTTGCCGAGCAGATCGGTGTCGGCAGCTTCGGCATCGTTTACCGCGCAATGCAGCTGCGCCTCGATCGCATCGTCGCGATCAAGATCGTGCGCCCGCAGTACGCCGATATCCCGACTTTATCCGTCGCTTCGAGGCCGAGGCTCGTCTGGTGGCGCGCTTGAGCATCCACATATCGTGCCGCTCTACGACTTTTGGCGCGAGCCCGGTGTAGCCTACCTTGTGATGCGTTATGTGCGCGGTGGCTCGCTGCAGTCTTTGCTCGATCAGGGCCGCCGCCCATCGCGCTCGCGTTACGCATCGCCGAGCAGCTCCGGGGCCGCGCTGCACACCGCCCATCGCGCAGGTGTCGTTCATCGCGACTTAAAGCCCGCTAATGTGCTGCTCGACGAAGACGCCCACGCCTATTTGGCCGACTTCGGCATCGCCAAGGATCTTGCCAACCCCGATGCCACGCTGAGCCTGGCCGGTGCGTTCGTCGGTTCACCGGCCTATTCCTCGCCTGAGCAAATCCGCGCCGAGGCCGTCACGCCGCAGACCGATGTCTACGCGTTGGGTGTTCTGCTCTACGAATTGCTGACTGGCAAACGGCCGTTTTATGGCCCGAGCCCGATCGATTTTATCCAGCAGCACCTCAACGCCCCGATGCCTGCCTTGGCAGCAGCGCGGGCCGATTTGCCCGCAGCGCTCGATACTGTGGTGCAGCGTGCGACGGCCAAGCGCTCCGCCGAGCGCTACACCGATATTAGTGCGCTCCTCGACGATCTGCGCAAGGCCTTTCATCCGCCCGCCCTGCCCACTGTACTGCATGCTGCACCGCAGCTTACCGCTACACCAACTGTGGTGCTCGACCTTGTTGCCGCCGATAACCCCTACAAAGGGTTGCAGCCCTTCGATGAGGCCGACGCCGCCACGTTCTTTGGCCGCGAAGCCCTGGTACAGCGTCTGCTCGCACGCCTGGGCGAGAGCGGCGACCTGACGCGCTTCCTGGCGATCATCGGCCCTTCGGGGAGCGGCAAGTCTTCGGTGGTGCGCGCCGGCCTGCTGCCAGCGCTTCGGCGCGGCACGCTGCCGGGCTCAGAGCACTGGTATATCGTCGACCTTTTGCCTGGTGCCGACCCGATCGCCGAGCTGGCCGCAGCATTACGCCGTATCGCCCCGGCAGCTGTCGAGGCGGTTGATCTCCACGCTCTGCTGCGCGCCGGCGGCCATAGCCTGCTGCAAGCGGCGAATCTGGTGCTGCCCGATACTGCCGGGGCCGAACTGGTGTTGTTTATCGATCAGTTTGAGGAGCTCTTTACCCTTGCACCGACGAGGCGCTGCGACGGCAGATCTTCGAAAGCATTATCGTCGCAACCTTGGAGGAAACATCGCGGTTACGCATTCTCATTACGATGCGCGCCGATTTTGTCGATCGACCGCTGCAATACGTGGATTTCGGCGAGCTTTTCAGCCAGCGTAGCGAGCCGGTGCTGCCGCTGCCGCCAGACGAGATCGAGCGTGCGGTCATCGGCCCGGCACGTTGGGCTGGCCTTGCCCTGGAAGACGGGCTCGGCACCGCGATCGTCGCCGAGATCGGTGCCGAACCCGGTGCGCTACCGCTGTTGCAGCACGCCCTGAGCGAGTTGTACGCCCTGCGTCAGGGCCGTGTGCTCACCCACGCCGCCTACGCCGAGATCGGTGGTGTCGCTGGAGCGCTGACCAAACGCGCCGAGGCGCTGTTTAATGAGCTTGCTCCGGCCGGGCAAGAGACAGCACGCCGCCTGCTGCTGGCGCTCGTCAGCCCCGGCCAGGCCAATGAAGATACCCGACGCCGCATGCGCCAAACCGATCTGCGCGCCGCCGGGCCGCCTGTGCTCGTCGAGCAGTTCCTTGACAGCTTCGGGCGCGCCCGGCTGTTGACCTTCGATCGCGACCCGCTAACGCGTGAGCCCACCGTGGAAGTGGCGCACGAAGCCCTGCTGCGCACATGGCCACGGCTACGTGGATGGCTCGACGCCAGCCGCACACGGCTGCAGATCCACCGTCGCCTCAATAGCGCCGCAGCTGAGTGGCTCGCGACCGAGCGCGACGATGGTTTCCTGGCCAGCGGTGGGCCGCTGGCACAGTTCGAGGTGCTGGGCAGCGACGAGGAGATCTGGCTTAGTGCGATCGAGCAGGATTATCTGGCCGCTAGCCTGGCGCGCACGTGAGCGCCATGCTCAGGCCACGGTTGGCTTAGCGACGCTGGCTTACCAGCAGCAGCAGGCAGCCCAGGAGCGCGCGCTCAT
>JAAUTF010000589.1 GCA_012031775.1 Candidatus Altimarinota bacterium
ACCGATTGCGAGGTGCTGCTGCTCGAGTGTCGGTGGATGGCGACGGCCCGATGGTGATGGTGAGCCAACTAACTGCGCGCGGCGCCCAGCTGCGGATTGTGATCTTCGCGACGAGCGTGGATTATGGCGCCGGATTGCTGAACGTCGGCGCTATCGGGTACGTGGCCAAAGATGATCCGGTCGAGTATCTCATCACGGCCATTCGCGCGGCGAAGGCCGGTCAACGCGCCGTCTCGCCCATCGTGCAGCGCTACCTGGATCAGAACACCGGCCGGCGGAAGCGCTTTCGCATCACGCCGCGTGAAGAAGTGGTGCTGAAGCTCCTCGCCCAGGGCTTGCGCACGCCTGAGGTTGCCGAGCATATGAGCATTGATCTCGGCACGACGCAGAACCATGTCACTGCGATGCTCCGCAAGACCGGCTGCAAGGATCGGATGCAACTGGTGATCTGGTATCTGCGTGTCTATCTGGAAGCTGACTCGCCAGCCAACGATCAGGATGATCCAAACGATATGGACGATCTCGATGATCCGGACGATCCCGATGATCCCGAAAATCCAAAACCTATGTGAATTCACATAGGTTTTGGAGCTACCACCCATGCTATGGTGAGACTGCCGGCGCTGCTGTGCGTCGGTGCTGTATCACAACCGGAGGTATCTGCTATGGATCCGCTGTCTCGTTACACCGATCCGTCCGCTGCAACCCAGGCCCCTGCCGAGAATACGCCCCAGGCAGAGTCTGCCGAGGGTCATGACACTGTTGCGCCAAACCCGCTGCGCAATCGACTACAGCCGATCATCCCACGCTTGTCGGCATTAGCGGTGACCTTTCTGACCGTCAGTCACGATGTGCAGACCGCCGTTGGCGGGACACGGGATCACGGCGTCGCGTGACGGTGCTGATGCCAACAATAACGCAGCGGATTGCGGGCCTCGACCTCGACCCGGAGGTGGCCCGCACGCTGCTTCAGGTGAGCAGCGACGACGCGGCACGCCTGGCGACCCTGTCGCACCTTGCGCCGCTCTTCCCGGCGCTCGGTGCGGCGCTGGGACATGATGATCCCGCATCCGTTGCGGCTTCCGGGCGGCCTGGCTGCTGCTGTACGCGGCGATTTCGCGGCTCGATCATCTCCAAGATGATGACCCGATAGAACATCCGCTCCCTGCTGTCGGTTCGGTGGGGGCGCAGTACAATCTGGCGCTGGCGATGTATGTGCTGGCGAATAGCCTGCTCGACGAACTTGCATCACATGTCCCGGCATCACGTCTGATTCGGCTGTATCGCCTGTGGAACGATCTGGTGCTGCGCATGGCGCACGGGCAACAGCGCGATCTGCAGCTTGGAGCGACGGCGCTGTCCGGTGGCGCGGACGATCTCGATGCATACCAGCAGATTGCACAGGCCAAGACAGGCGCAACGTTCGCGCTGGCGTTCGGCGGGACGGCGATCCTCCTAACCGATGATGCCGCAACGATTGCAACGCTGACTGCCGTGGGCGAAAGCTACGGCACGCTCATCCAGTATGGCGACGATCTCCGTGATGCCGCACAGCAACCGACTCACGCGGCGACCTTGCCTGCCGTGCTGCGCCGGTTGCCGCACTTCGCCGACTCGAGCCAACAACACCTGCACGCGTTCTGGTCATATGTGCTCACCACCTCGGTCGCAGCCGTGCAGGAGCGGTTAGCGGAACACCCGGCACGCATGCAAACCCACATCGGAGCCCTGTTTGCGCAGGTCTTCGAAATCCCGACGAGGCCACCGCAATGACCACCGACAGCATCTCCACGCCCCTTCGCATCTGGACGTTGAGCAGCCTGGCGGTGCTCGCATTGGTGAGCACCGTGTGGGCAACCGCTGCGTTCTGGCCAATCACGTTCCTGGGACATCGCGTCGATCGCGACACGGGGGCGGTCTTCGCTGTCGATCCTGAGAGCCCGGCGGCGCGGGCAGGTGTTCGCGTGAATGACCGGATTGTAGCGATCTACGGGTGCGCTATGGCGATGTGGTGACCCACTGGAACATCCTGCGGATTGTCGGCCCCCGTGACATGCCGATTCCCGTGGTCGTCGAGCGTGATGGGAACCTGATCACACTCGCGATGGTGCGCAGCCCGCCGCCGGCGTCCTTTCAGGCGCCCAAACTCGTCAGCGCACTGCTTGCATTCATCTGTGTCCTCACCGGCTGGCTGCTCGGGGTCGTGCGACGGCATGAGGTCGGCGCAGCACCGCTCGTGGCGCTGTTCTGGATCATGCTGGGCGGCTTGGTGGGGATGTATCAGTTTGCGCGCTTTGCCTCGCCGCCGCTCCTGGCGATCATCCAGTGTGTGTTCATCATCGTGCTCGCCCCGCTGGGCGTATATATCCACCTGCTCTTTCCTCCTAGACCTGCAGCGCTGACGGTTGCCCGCCGCGCCCGTCTCCTGCTGATTACGGCCTGGCTGACGCTGGCGCTGCTCTTCGCGGGCGTGGTGATGATCGGGCGGCCGTCCCTGGTGGAGTTTGTCGTCGCGACCGCACGCATCCTTCCATTGGCGTTCTGTGTCGCCTTTGTCGGCAGTGGGATCGTGCTGGCGCAGGCGTATCGCCGAACCATCATCACCCACGTGCGCCGCCAGATCCGGCTGATTGCGTCGGCCTGTCTGTTCGTCGGGATGGTCTGGCTGGTTTTACTCGCAGTACCGCTCGCCGGCGCAACCTGCCGTTGACTTGCCGATGCCTGGCTGGATCTGCTGGACAGCATTCATACCGCTGGCGTATCTCATCGGTGGCGTCCTGCCCAATCTCTACCACCTCGACCGCGTGGTGCGCCGGGGTGGCGCAGGGATGGCTACGATCAGTATCATGGTGATTGCGCTGAGCGTGCTTGCTGCCGTGTTGCCGCCCGGGTGGCCGCTAGTGGTCGGGATCGTGACCGCCAGTGTGCTGCTCACCCCATACGCTGCCCGGCTCGGAGCGCGCATCTTCGCTAATCGGGATCGCTCCTACGCGCCCCTGCACGCCGCAGCCCACGCGCTGACGACGACGCTCGACACCGCCGCGCTGACCCAGATTCTCGCCAACGCCCTGCGTGACACCTTTCATCAGCCACGTCTAGGCATCTATCTCGCCGATCCGGACATTCCGCACGCGGTTCAGTTGGCCTGGCGCGCCGATGCGCCGGAACTGCCGGAACGGATTGAACCGGGCGTGCTGGCGCCGGCACTCGCCGCACAGCCGATGCTCTGCGAAGCCCGCAACGTCCACGAGAGTCTGCGCCACGCCGACTTGCACGCCGCAGAGCTTGCTGTGCTGCATGCGCCGGATCAGGCGCTCTGGGGCGTCTTGCGGCACGCGTCCGGTGATCTGCTCGGGTTCTTCGTCCTGGGCGCTGATCGCAGCCTGGAGCCGTATCGCGCGGAGGATTGGCGCGAACTCCAGCGCCTGATGGCCGCCGCAACCCTCGCATTCGCGCATAGCGCCGCCTACGAGGAGCAGCGCCGCGCCACGGCCTGCATTCGCGACCTTTATCACGAGGTTCAGCGTACGCGCGACGCCACCTTGTCTATGCTTGCCCGCGAACTGCACGACGAGATCATCCACGTGTATGTGCGACCAAACCTGCATGCCCTCCGCACCATGTGCAAACAGATCAGTGATCCACCGCTGTACGCTGCACTGACAACCCTACTGAAGCGCGAAGAGAAGCTTGCCGAAGCGTTGCGGGAGATCTGCGAGCGCATCCATCCATCCGGGCTCGACGATCCATTGGGGCTGCCCACGCTGCTGCGGATCCACGCGATCCGCGCTGAGACGATGTGGCCCGGAACATGTACCTTCCACATCAACGGCGATCTGCATCCGATCGCTATCGACCAGCAAGCGGAGATTGTGCGCATTCTGCGCGAGAGTATTAACAATGCCGTTCAGCACGCCGACGCGACGCGCATCCGCCTGACGGTACACTATCCGCGCCATCCGGCCGAACCGCTGCAACTGACGATCGACGACAATGGGCGGAGTGGCACGGTGGCGCGGCCCCGACCAGGGCAGCGCGGCATCTATGGGATGTACGCGAGCGCTGATGCGATTGGCGGGCACTTGACGTTTGAACCGCACACGGGAGGGGGCACGCGGGTGCGATTGCGGGTGGTCGTGC
>JAAUTF010000590.1 GCA_012031775.1 Candidatus Altimarinota bacterium
GCGCAAACTGCTGCCCAGTACAGCCCGCGGTCTTGCACCGTCACCGCAAAGATACCGACAATAAAAATGCTGATCAGCCCGAGCACTACCGGGTGTAAAACCTGCGAGATGGTGCGCGCCCACGCATAGCCCCGCCCCGGCACGGCCCCGCGCGCTAGCGCCTCTGCGGTAAGGTCGTGTTGCTGTGTCATAAATGTACGCTTTGCTTCGATAGACTTCAGAAAGGTGGCTTGTGCTTATCGTGATATAGGCAAACCATGCACACATCGCACAAACGAACAACGCCACAAAGCAGGTGCATGCGCTGCGCAGCTGTTCCTCTGTTCGACGTTCTTTTGTTCTCTCTATCGCACAGCTATCAGGATGAGCACAAGCCTTTTCTACACCGTTTCGCGATAGGTTGCGATTAACGCGCGCGCCGCTTGCTCCCATGTGAACTGCGCCGCCTGCTGCGGCCCGGCGCGACGCAGGCGTGGCGCTTCACGAAGCGCCGTAACCAGGCCTTGCGCAATAGCGGTGCTATCCAGCGGATCGATCAGCACGCCGGCTGACCCAACGACTTCGGGGAGGCTGGCGACGGCTGCGCTCAGCACCGGTGTGCCACAGGCCAGCGCCTCAAGTGCGGGCAGGCCGAAGCCTTCGTAGAGCGATGGATAGGCGAAGACCTCGGCTGAATTATACAATGCCGGCAGATCGTTATCGGCGACGAAGTCTAGCAAAATCACTCGATCGTGCAAGCGTAGCCGTTCGATCGTCGCGAAGATCGCGTCGTAGAGCCAGCCCTTGCGCCCGGCTAGCACCAATTTCATCGCCGCAAAATCGCCGAGGCCCGGCAGCATCGCGAAAGCTTCGAGCAGCCGCGGCACGTTCTTGCGTGGCTCCAGTGTGCTCACGAACAGCACAAAGCGCTGCGGCAAAGCTAAGCGTGTGCGTACCGCCTCGACCTCAGCGCGCGGTAACGGGCGAAATTGTGGCCCGACACCAGGGTAGAGCAGCCGCAGCCGTGTCGGGTCTGCCCCAATTAGACGCACCAAATCATCGCCGGTTGCACGCGAATCGACCAAAATGCGGTCGGCCTGACGTACGGCGCGGCGGCACAGCCGTGCTCAGGTAAGCGCGCAAGGCCTGGCTCGGCGCACTCGGGGCGCACCAGAAAGGTTAGATCATGGATGGTGAGCAGGCGCCGCGCCCGTGTTGGCGGCAGCACAAAATCCGGCGCGTGCAGCAGATCGATCGGTCCGATAAAGGCCTCGACCGGCAGTGGCACGCGCAGGCGCTGCCAAAGAATCGTCAACTGGCGCGGTGTGAGTGGGATGGCCGTTGCACTAACGTGCGGGTGGTGTACGCAGAGCGCCTTCAGTTCCGCGATGTAGGGGCTAGTACGTGGCAGCCACCGGCGGCGTAAAAAAGGTGAAAAGTCAGATTGTGGTCTAGCGCAACCGCCGCCCGCACCAGTTCGCGCGTGTAGCGTCCGATGCCGGCACCCTGCCAGGCGGCAGCGGTGTAATCGATTCCGATACGCATACACGGGCGTGAACCATACAGCGTGAGATCATCGCCCGCGCTGCATGGTTCACGTATCATCACTTCCGCTTACTGACCAGGTACAAAATGAAGCCGAAGACGACGATGCTCCAAAAATTGATCAGGCGGTCGAGTAAGGTAACGGCGATACCAAGATCCTGGTTGACGCCGAAGAGCGTGAGCACTACAGTGATTGTGCCTTCCACGACGCCGAGGCCGGCGGGGGTGATCGGCAGTGCGGTGAGTAGCGACGAGGCGAGCGCGACAAAAACGATCGCCGAGAGCGATAACACCAGGCCCTCCTGGCCCAGTGCTACAATAACAAAATAGAGCCGAAAGCCTTCGAGCAGCCAGATCGCACCTGTCATCAGTACCAGGCGTGGCAGAATCGCGGGCCTGAACGACACGAGTGCAGCCGCCTCGAAATTGCCATAGAACTCGCGCAGCCGTGCGGGGATAAAGCGCCGGATGAAAGGACTCAGCCAGCGCATACCGGCCAGACCGCTTAAAATGATCACCACCAGCAGCGCGCCGAAGCCGAAGACGATCTGCGTGCCTTCGGGCATATGTGCGCCGAAGGTGATCCAGCCGGAGAGCACGAGCAGCCCGAAGAGCCCGATCATGTCGAGCAAACGCTCGGCGAAAATAGTGCCGAAGGTCGTTGAAAACGAGACCTTGCCATTATGTTTGAGCAGGTAGCCGCGGTAGGCGTCGCCGAGTTTTGCTGGCACAATGCAGTTGGCGAACCACGAGAGGAAGATATATTCCATCAGCGCCGGAAATGAGGCCCAGCTATGTTTTCCCTCGCGCACCGGCACACCAGCGTTGTCGAGCAAGAGACGCCAGCGCAATGCGCGCATTGGGAATGTTAGATAGAATACACCAAGGCCGAGCAACAGCATCCAGCCGTTGGCTCCCCGAACATAGGCCCAGGTGCGTTCAATATCGATGTTGAGACCGCGAACGGCGAAGATCGCGATCGCCAACGCTAGCCCGAACGAGACAAGGGTGCGCGGGCTGCGCAGGCGTTGCCAAAGCGAAAAGCCTTCGCGCTCCACCGCTTCAGCCACAGGATCCTCGGCGGGCGGCGCAGCCTCCGCCGAACTATGGCTGTCGGTCTTTTCAATCATCATGCTGCGAAGCCTCCAAGTGGCTGCAAGTGTATTCCACCATTGTCTTAGACATCAACCTACATGCAAAACTTCTGTCTGATACCAGGCCCAGAAGTGGCGCAGGCCCGCTTCGATGTTCGTCGCCGGCATATAACCTAACATCTCTTGCGCCTTGCACGTATCGGCGTAGGTGATGGGCGGGTCGCTTGGCGGTAGCGGGCGCGCATCGATAAGCGCTGCCAGGCCGGTGAGCGACTCAAGCAATTGCACAAAATGGCGCATCTCAACCGGCTGCGAATTGCCTAGGTTGTAGATCTCATAGGGCTGGGGCCGATCGAGCGCGGCCACAACCCCGCTGACGATGTCGTCGACATACGTATAGTCGCGGTAAAGATCGACACCGCCGTTAAACAGAACAAAGGGTTGACGTCGTACCATTTATCAACAAACAGATACGGTGTCATATCCGGGCGCCCGCGTGGCCCATAAACGGTAAAGAAGCGCACAACGCTGATCGGCAGTTTATGAACGGCCTGAAACGTATGCGCCAGCACCTCTGCCGCCTTCTTGGTGGCTGCGTAAGGCGAGAGCGGCCGGTCGGTCGGATCGCTCTCGACAAAGGGCAGCTTCTGGCTTGCACCATACACCGACGAGGTCGAGGCGAGTACGAAGTTCTCCACCTCATAGCGCCGTGCCAGTTCGAGCAGGTTAACGGTAGCAGTAAGGTTCACCTCGCTGTAGAGGGCGGGGTTAGCGATCGAGGGCCGCGGGCCAGGCATGGCAGCAAGGTGTGCGATACGCTGCGGTCGATGGCGGGCAAAAACATCTTCCATGGCTTCGGCATCGCGAATATCGCCCTCGACAAGCCTGTACCCACGCTGTTGTTGTGCAGCAGCGATATTGTGCCACTTCCGCTGTGGATCGTAGTAGGTATTAAAATTATCGACACATATCACATCATCACCGCGCGCCAGCAAGCGCTCAGCGACGTGGCTGCCGATGAAACCGGCACCGCCGGTCACCAGATAGCGCATTGATCGTTCCTTCGTCCATTTCAAATATAGCAATCCTGAACAGGTGGTGTTCGGGGCTGTGTTATTGTGCTGTGCCTTTACCAGAGCAGCGCTCGGCCAGTACCAATAGCGCCCAGACTGCGCCCAATTGTAGCCCTAAATTCAATGCGTGCAAGTTTTCAAAGAGATCGTGGGTCGCCACGGCTGCTACCACCCCAGCGCCGCCGATCGCAACCCCACGCCAGAGCCAGCCTTGGGCGCGGGCCACGGCGCGCACAGCCTGGCGCGCCGTGGCCGCTAGCAGTAGCAGAAACGCGCCGAGACCGATCAATCCGTCTTCGGCAGCGATATGAGCGTAATAGTTGTGGGCGTGGCCCCGTGAGGTGTACCAGGGGTGCAGGAAGTACGGTTGCGTAGCGGCGGTGCCGCCAAATTCGTAGGCGATCGTAAAACTTCCCGGCCCCACACCGGTGAGCGGTGAC
>JAAUTF010000591.1 GCA_012031775.1 Candidatus Altimarinota bacterium
GCCCGTGCTGGTATGCCACCAATAAGCTTATCTATTCTGTCACACGTACTCGTACGTTCTCATAGGGACGTGGATGTGTTGCACGGACCTCAGCACTACCTTCCGCGGTTCCATCTACCGCCGCGGATAACAACCCCGCAGAGGAAGGACGTTCACTAGACACCGCGCGGCCCGATCGGGTTGACGTGGCCGTAGTAGCTCTCTTGCTGCGGGTGAACCTGCGGATCGCCATACACTTCGGAGGTCGAAGCGAGCAAAAAGCGCGCGCCCTTATCTTTGGCCAGGCCGAGCGCCTTGTGAGTGCCAAGCGCACCGACTTTCAGCGTCTGGATCGGCAGTTCAAGGTAGTCGATCGGCGAGGCGGGCGAGGCAAAATGCAAAATGGCGTCGAGCTGCCCTTCAACAAAAATGTAATTCGTAACGTCGTGCTTAATAAACGTAAAACGCGGGTGTCCGGCAAGGTGGGCGATATTGTCGGTGGCCCCGGTAATCAGGTTATCCATACCGATCACGGTATGACCTTCAGCCAGGAAACGATCGGAGAGGTGAGAGCCCAGGAATCCGGCAGCACCGGTGATAAGCACGCGCATACTATCATCTCCTCAACGGCAAGGTTACAGGTGAGAGGCTACAGGGTACAGTGAGAGCAGGGCACGTTGCTGCCTGGTACGGCAGCTTGTTCTGCCACCCCGAACCTTATCTCCCTGCTTTAACATGTGGCTGCAGTGTGAGCCGCTGCGTACTATACGCACCCGGCGTGAAACTCTGATGATGGAAGGCGAGCCGAAGATGTCAGCTTCGTCACTAATACGCGCCCTTGCCACTGAGCACTGCCGGTATTAACATCACCATAATGCGCACATCCATCCCGATCGACCAGTTCTCGGCATAGTAGATGTCGAGGCGCACCGTCTCATCAAAGGACATGTCGCTGCGGCCCAGTGCCTGCGAGAGACCAGCGAGGCCAGGGCTTACTTCAAGGCGCCGGTGGTGCCAGGCTTCATATTGCTCGACCTCAGCCGGCAGAGCGGGGCGCGGGCCGATCAGGCTCATCTCGCCGCGCAGCACATTAAGCAACTGCGGCAGTTCATCGAGGCTGCTGCGCCGTAAAAAGCGCCCGACACGCGTCACCCGCGGATCGTTCTTCATCTTAAAAAGCGGGCCGTCAGCCTCATTTAGTGCCACCAATTCGGCGCGACGTGCTTCAGCATCGGGCACCATCGTGCGAAATTTATAGCAGGTGAAGGGCGCGCCGCACTTGCCGATACGTCGTTGCCGAAACAGCACGGGGCCTGGCGAATCGCGGCGGATGAGCAACGCCAGCACAAGTGCCAGTGGCACCGTTAGCGGCGCGCTCAATAGCACAAGGCCAACATCGAAAATGCGCTTGAGCGCCAGGTTGAAACCGCTTAGCCTAATCGACTTCGGTGTGATCAGGGGCAGACCTGAGACTTGCATCACATCGACGCGATCGAAGCTCAGTTGATAGAGATCGGGGGCTATTTGATAGCTAATACCACGATCGACGCAACTTTGCACCAGGGCAGGCAGGCGATCGTGCTCCCAAAATGGCAGCGCAAGAATGACGTGCTGCACCGCGTGCTCGTGGATTGCCGCATCGAAATCATCAAGATCGCCGACGTGCCGATAGACGCGGTGAGCGCGGCTGGCATCGAGAATAGCTGTATCGTTCAGGTACCCGACCAGGCTGTAGCCAAGCCCGGGCTGCGCCGCGATACTATTCATCACCTGCTGGCCAAGACCAGTGCCACCGACCACCAGCAGCCGACGCCGCCCGATGCCCTGCGCCCAGAGCCACTGCTGGCCACCGGCACATAACAGCCGCCAGGAGCTCATCAGCACGATAATATTAAGACCAGCTAGCGCGAAGATCAGACGTGAATAGAAAAAAGGCTTATAAAGGAAGACAAATACAATCAGTACGGCGATGCCCGTGATCGTGCCGCTGACAATAGTGCCGATCTGATCGAACAGGCGGCCACCACGGGGATCACGATACAAGCCCTTGGTGACAAAAAGCACCGAGAGCACCGCCATCAACAGCACTGTGATCGGCAAAAAGGCGGAAAACTCCACAAAGTTTGCAGTTGCAACTTCGGCAAAGATGAGGCGATAATGGTGGCGGCCATTCGATGCTATAACGCATCGCGTAGGCGAGTACAAAGCCAATAAAAATAAGCGCATATCCCAGAGGTAAAGACCAAGCACTGCAACCCGACGACCGCGACGGATAGCGAGGGGATCTGGCGGCGTCGCCACGGTTGGCCTGACACCAGGGTGCAGGCTACTATCCATGTCCAACTCCAGCGCCTATCTCCCGATAGGCAAAAAGCAGATAGGCAAAAAGCGCACGTAAGAGCGATACTCCAACGGCGCTATTGTACCACATACGTGCCGACAATCTAGCGAAATCGGCGATCAGGAGATCTCCTGTTGGGCCTCTGTTCCTTCGGAACGTCTCTGCATCAGGTGTTCGAGCAGCATCACGATACCGGGCGCGGCTGCGACAACAAGCATAAGCACCAGGAAACTCAACCAGAGCATATCTTCTCCTCATCCTTAGTAACGAGACCGCTCACATTGTTCGTCGTGGTGAGCAGGAGCCACGGCGAATGGCACCGGCTGAACCTGCATCATTGCATGCTCAACGATAAAATTGCATTATTTGTGCCATGTCCGGTATTTCATCATACACCAACATGCAGAACACGACAAATTATGCAGACGTGGTGCAGGAGATGGGTAGCAACACCACCCACCTCCCGCACCACTGATTCGTTTGGGGAATATTGAGGCATTTATGGGGTTTCTCTGAAGTTCACGGACGAGAGCACTATAACAAGCTTGTGTTATTCCCCCATTAAGGGCCGATTAGGCGTAGCTTAAATTTCGCTCAAGTTTGTGCTACAATTCACATGGAGGTGGTTTGTGAACGAACTAGAGAACGAGGGCAATGATACTGCGGCAGCGGAGCGACGGGCAACCCACCCGCTTGGGCGTCTCACACAGCAGAATTATCAGAACGTGATCGACCAGCAGATAGCCGCTGGGCAAGCAGCAGGGATGTTCGACAAACTTGAAGGTGCGGGCAAGCCGCTGCAGATCGATGACGACACAAATGTGCCAGAGGAACTGCGCATCGGTTTTCGGATGCTTAAAAACGCCGGCTTCGCACCACCCTGGGTCGAGCTTCAAAACGACATTCGGGACAAACAGCTTGCTCTAGAAGGGTGGCAAAGGCACCAGCACGAGCGTTGGCCACAGCTCACACCCGCTGAACAGGCGCGTCTCTACGCCGAGCACGAACGGATAATCGAAGAACTTAACAAGTTGATTACAACGTATAACCTTATCGTGCCGGCTGTTGTCGGCCAGATCGCGCTGCACCAGCTCTGGCGCGAGCGACGGAAATTCGAAACGCCATAAACAGCGGCGAACAGATGATCGAGTTTGGGCATAGTGCTGAGCACCCGCTCCATATTCGATTTGTGGTATACTTCACATGCACGAGCGAGTTCATGGCAACGAAGCATAACGGCACAATAGCCACGAAGCTGTTGTGACGGTTCATAGTGTGCCAAAAGAGGGGAAGCGATGCAGGTCCGCGCAATTTTAGATCAAAAGGGTCTGCCACGACGCACCGTTCGTCTCAGTTCTGATCGTCGCGCCCGGCTTTTTGTCGATGGCGAGATCGTTGTTGGCATTGAGCACGGCGAGGGCGGGGCAACCGTACGCATCTATACCGACCGCAGCGGGATGTTTATTCTTACAAAGGACTACGAACAGTTCATCGCGGAAGAGTGTACGCCGTTCGAATTGGCCTTTGCTATATAGCAATACTAGGCAGATTGTGTCAGAAGCTGTGTGCCTGCTAGCGGCTGCGCCACCAGCAAGCGCATAAGTATCTTCACGAACCGTTTAGGGTTGTGTTTCTTATTTAAGAAAGGGCGGAGGAATGCAGTACACGCATTCCTCCGCCCTTTCTATATCGTATTGTATTTACGCTGCGCGATGCGATCGCACCCGTGTTTCCTGAGCAGCGCCCTCTGTTTCGGCCTCAATGCGTGCCACTGCCCTCACGCGGCATTACGCCGCCA